>SLIO01000288.1 GCA_007135635.1 Methylomicrobium sp.
GGAAATAGAAAATAGCGATGTTTATTTTCCGATTATTGTCAGCATTCCCCAATTTGAAAATCAACAAGGTTGAGGTAACTATTTAGCCCCCCGGCAATTATCGTTCCCACGCTGGAGCGATCGCCGTTATATACAAGTATAAATAGACCTATTGTGCAAAAAGTAGCCAAATTGTTGTGTTGTCCGGAAAGGCTATTGGTGTTTGAGCTTTACTAGCCTCGAAAGTCGCGACGAAGGCGTCGCTCCCACAGAGAGCGGCGGACGCTCTGTGGGAGCGATCCCCTGATCGCGATCTCGAGGCCGAGAGTGTTAAGTGACAATAAATGATATCGAGGTCTCATTGGCTAAGATTGCAAAAGGGTAATTTTTGACTTATGTATAACGATGAGCGCTGGAGCGTGGGAACGATTGTGGGATGTGAATAATTACAGCTTGAGAGGTGTGTTCGGCGAGGAGCGAAATCGACAGAACACACCGGTGCCTCTTAAGGCACTGCCGAAATTTGAAGAGCGAAAGGTATAAATATCGATTTCTTTCGGCTCCATATCTTCAATAATGAAAATCGTACAAAAATGTAATGTAGGTTAACAATGCCATACGAAAAACGCCACTATCGGAAAAAACTGACCTCCCATGGATTGATTTATCTGGATGGCGAGGAGCTTCCGATGATCTTGAGCAATATTTCGATCACCGGGCTTTTAGCTGAATTAGAGGACCATGAACGGATTACTGATGTTGAGGATGTGTTTAAAACTGTAAGACTATCGCCTATCGTCGACATTTATCTACAAGAAATGCGACTTGCCGGGGAAGCCGAAATTGTCCGTGCCGATATGATTGATGGCCGGATTTATCTGGCGTTGGATTTTAGAAATGTTGAGCATGATGTTGAAAACTTGTTTTATGCAAGGCATGCCTACAGAAAAAAATTAGAGGCGCCTGGGTTAATTATTCTTAACGGCCATAATTATCATTTCAACACGATTAATGTATCGGTAGACGGCTTAATGGTCACGTTACCTGAGCGTATTGAGGTGCAACCGGGAACAATCGCCGCATTCAATTTTAAAAGACTCGACCTGCTTGGCGAAGTCAAGGTTGTTTGGGTCACTTATCAAGATGGAAATACATTGTTAGGTTTGGAATACAATTATTTAGAAAAAACCTTTGTTGAAGGAATTCCGAGATTCGCTCCCCGCAATCCGGGTTCGGTTAAAGGATAATTGCAATATTGCCAGCAAACGTATGATCTGCCCAAACTTTTCGGGTTTCGACAGATTGCGCACTACTCAAAAAATATTTGCAACCCGCTAAATTAAATGTCTTCTCTAGCCATTATCAAACTTCTTACGTCGCTGCCAGAAATCTTCCGCCATCTTCATAGCGCGTTCTTGACTGTCCGCTTTGCCTAGCAACTTCAATGCAATTGCCGCGGTACCAATAACGGCCGCTTTTCCGTATTCGTCCTCGATATCGTCTTGCCAGACTGCAGTGAGTTGCTTAGGATCAAGCGTTTCGGATTTGACATGGCGGCGCCCGAACATTCTCGGCCATTGTTCGTCAATTAATTGGTTCTTATGAACGCTTTGCACCAGGCAATCAGCATCGGGATTGCGTTCGACTTCGCCGCCTTCGCCTTTGAATACCGCGACATGAGGGTCATTCAATAATAAAGCGGCTTCCTGATGCACCGGTCGGTAACCCGGGTGAAAAATCGCCTGAATGCTGTAATCGGCGTTGAAAGGATTCAGCATTCTGGCGAGCGTATGCACCGGCGATCGTAGGCCCATTATCTGGCGCAATTCGATGATCTCATGAAGTTTTGGGCAAAAGTACTCCAGTGGCAAATAGCTGAAGCGCCGCTCTTCGAGTTGTTGCCGCGCTTCTTGTAACGAAGTGGCATGCTTGATGCCAAGGCATTTCAAAACATCGTGTGTATAAATGCGGCCTTCGGTATGACCGCCTGCACCGTGCATGAAGACCCTGATGCCATTATCTGCAAGTAATAAGGCCGACAGTAAAAACCAGGGGAGGTGTCGACGTTTACCGGCGTATGACGACCAATCAAGGTCTGCGGGGCAAGGGTCGCCGGTTTGACTAAAAGATTCGCGCGCCGCTTGAATGAAACCGGCCAATTCCTCACGGGTTTCTTCTTTAACCCGCATTAGCATCAGAAATGCGCCCAATTGAACGGGCAGTACTTCGTCGGCCAGAATCATGCGCATTGCTTGGTAGGCTTCTTCTCGAGTCAGCGGGCGCGAGCCTTTTTTGCCTTTACCTAGAATGCGGATATATTGTGCAAAAGGATGTTCTTGTTTTGTCATGGCAGATTACAATCCAACTACGACATAGTGATCGATTAATAGCGCCGCAAACATCAGCATCAAATAAATGATCGAAAAACCGAAGGTTTTCATTGCCGTTCGATCGTCCTTGTGGCGCATCATCAAAATTGCATAATAAATAAAACCGAGGCCGAGTGTAACCGCAACGAAGAGATAAATCAGCCCGCTCATGCCTGTTAAATAAGGCAGCAATGTCACCAATAAAAGCAGCACTGTATACAATAAGATTTGCAATCTGGTGAATTCAGGGCCATGCGTGACCGGCAGCATTGGAATTTTAACTTTGGCGTATTCTTCACGCCGGGCAATCGCCAGAGCCCAAAAATGCGGCGGCGTCCAGACAAAAATAATCAAAAACAATAGCAACGAATAAGGATGGACTTCGCCGGTCATCGCGCACCAGCCCAAAACCGGAGGCGCGGCGCCGGCCGCGCCTCCGATCACGATGTTTTGCGGCGTCATGCGTTTTAAATACACGGTATAGATAATCGCATAACCAATCAGCGACAATAAGGTTAAAAACGCGGTCAGCGGATTAACCAAAAAGCCCAATAAAAGCATCGACACCAAGCCCAGCAGCGATGCGAAAACGATGACATTCATTGAGTGCAACGTGCCTTTCGGCAATGGCCGGTTTTGCGTCCTTCCCATTAGGGCGTCGGCATTCTGATCGAGATAGTGATTAACCGCCGCGGCGGATGAAGCGGCGAGTCCAATGCCAACGGTGCCATAAATCAAAGTGTCGATAGGTGGTATGCCCGGCACGGCCAGTAGCATGCCGACCACGGCAGTAAAAACGATTAAGGCAACTACTTTGGGTTTGCACAGTTCAAGATAGTCACGCCAGGAGAGTAGGGCGGATGGGTTAGTCATTATCGAAAATATTCCAACATTTATATTAAGATATACTTCGCGCGGTCACATTTTCGGCTTTTATGGCAATGCTATTTTGTTTGGTAGCAAGGCGCGAAAACAGGCGCATAGCAAGCTATGTAACTGTTTTCGCAACGCAGCTACCGGACAAAAGAGCGCGTCAGAAA
>SLIO01000307.1 GCA_007135635.1 Methylomicrobium sp.
AATGCCGACGACTTGCGCAGACTGCCTGCCCCGCCATAAACCGGCCAATTCAGCCAGCGCGAGACGGGTATCGGGCACCACGACAATCGGCATCGTCACCTCGGCCTTGCAACTTAGGATCGCAGCTGTAGCTCCGGCCTGCTCGGCATCACAGGCAAAATCGTTGCCATCGAATCGCTCGCCTTTGATCGCGCAATACAGGTCGCCCGGTTTGATGGTACGCGTATCAATACTGACTCCTGTGACGACCTTATCCTCGCCGAACAGAATTCCGCCAATAT
The DNA here is from genome assembly GCA_007135635.1 of Methylomicrobium sp. Lineage (GTDB taxonomy): Bacteria > Pseudomonadota > Gammaproteobacteria > Methylococcales > Methylomonadaceae > Methylotuvimicrobium. The sequence continues at coordinate 282 of SLIO01000307.1, forward strand.
GATCCGCGATTTCGCTCAAAATTAACTTCATTGCCCGCCTAACCTCAATGCTTGTATTACCGTCTCTCTATCGCTGAAAGGTGTCTTTCGGCCTTTCACTTCTTGATATTCTTCATGGCCTTTACCCGCGATTAACACACAATCGCCTGAGCCGGCCTCGTTAATCGCGGTCTTTATTGCTAGTGCCCGGTCATGAATGACTGAAACGCTCTCCGACCGACAACCCGCCATAATGGCTTCGACAATCATTTCCGGGGCTTCGCCGCGCGGATTGTCATCGGTCAAAATAACCCGGTCCGCCCACTGTTGGGCAATCCTGCCCATTTGCGACCGCTTGCCTTTATCCCGATCGCCGCCGCAACCGAATACGATCGTCAATTGCTTTTCGCACTGCTTACGAAGTCCTGTCAGTACTTTGTCGAGCGCGTCCGGCGTATGGGCATAGTCGACAAAAACCCATGGTTCATTGCCACCTCCATAACACTCCATGCGTCCCGGAATCGGTTGTAAGCGTTCGATTGCGATAGCCGCTTGATCAAAATCCATGCCGGTCGCCAATAATGTGGTAAAAACCGTCAACGCATTTTCCGCGTTGAATTCACCATATAAAGGAATACAAACTTTTTTTTGTCGATCCCGCCAGGTCAAGTTAAGCTCGATTCCTGATAGTGTCTGACGAAGCGAATCGCCGCGAACTGATTCGCCGCAGGGTAAAGTTTTGCCACGGAGACTGCTGGCCCACACGAACACGCCTTCGGGAACCGCTGCACGCACATCCTTACTGTAGGTATCATCCGAATTGATCACGGCAAACTTCACACCAGGCATTGCCAACAACCTTAATTTTGCTTGAACATACCGTTCCATCGAGCCGTGATAATCCAAATGATCGCGACTGATATTGGTATAAACGACCCCTTGAAAACGGATACCGTTCACTCGCCCCTGTTCTAAGCCATGCGAGGAAACTTCCATCGCAACCGCCGCCAGCCGATCGTCGACCAAATTAGCCAGCATGCGTTGAATCGCCAATGCATCCGGGGTCGTATTGATCGTTTGGTGCAAGTGCCCCCAAACTCCCCAACCTAAGGTGCCTATAATCCCGCATCGATCCAGGGTTTGCGCTAAAAACTGGCTACAAGACGTTTTTCCGTTAGTGCCGGTAATTCCAATCACTTGCAATCGGCTAGACGGCTCGCCATAGAATCGGCTTGCAATCGCTCCCACCTTCACATTCAGATCTTCAACCGCGATGAATGGCACGTCACGATGATCGACATCTAACCATTCGCTCGCCTCACGGGGGTCATAAAGCACCGCACTAGCACCAAGCTCCAGCGCTTGCCTAACATGCGCCAAGCCATGCTGCCTTGTGCCTTGCAGGGCGATGAACACATCATCCGGTTTAATATCACGGCTATTCAAAGATAAGCCTCGAACGGTGATATCCACTCCGGTCAGGGTATGGCCCGACAGCAATTCAACCAATGTCATTGCGGGACGATATCCGGACTTTTGCTGATCAAAACAGGCATAGTTTCCTCTTGATCAGGCGCAACATCGAGTATTCTCAGCGCACCAGCCATAACCTTGGAAAATACGGGACCGGCAACCACACCTCCGTAATAAGCTCCTGCCGAGGGCTCGTCTACCATTACCGCGATGACGACACGCGGATCACTAGCCGGTGCCATGCCTACAAATATCGATAAATATTTTTTTTCTTTATAGCCGCCCTCACCAGCCTTTTTAGCCGTTCCGGTTTTGCCCGCGACTCGATAGCCATCGACTCTAGCCTGATAGGCTGTGCCATCTTTTAGCACGACTTGTTCCAACATGGTTCTAATAGACTGAGCCGTTTTCTCGGAAAACACACGTTTCGCATCGGGGTCCTGATCGCGTTTCAACAAACTAACCGAATGCAGCACGCCGTTATCGGCCAACGCGGTATAAGCCCTGGCCAGTTGCAACACCGATGTATTCATACCGTAGCCGAACGACAAAGTCGCCTGCGCGAATTGATTCCACCGTTGATAATCCAATATGCTACCGTTGGCTTCACCGGGAAAACCGATTCCCGCCGCATTACCAAATCCCAATTGATTGTAAATGCCCCAAAAATAGTCCGGCGGCATCTCCAGCGCGATGATACTAGTTGCGACATTGCTTGATTTTTTCAAGACATGTGTCAAATCGAGTGTGCCGTAGTTATGCACGTCCCTAACGACATTTCGCCCGATTCGGTATGTACCATTCGTTTCGATTTTTAAGTCCGGCTTGATGTAACCACCGTCAAGCGCCGCGGCGACCACAAAAGGCTTGACTGTCGAACCCGGCTCGAAAACATCGGTGATCGCCCGATTCCTGAATGCACTACCTTTGAGGTGCGCTCGAGTATTGGGATTGAACGCCGGATGGTTGGCATCGGCCAATACCTCTCCAGTCTTGGCGTCTAAAACAACCAAAGCTGCGGCTTTCGCGCGATGCTCAAGCACTGCCGACTGCAATTCGCGATAAGCCAGATATTGAATGCGCTCATCGATGCTCAACTGCACATTCCGTCCGTCAATCGGCGCCGAAATCGCTTCGACATCGCCGATAATCTGTCTTTTACCGTCGCGAATCACCCGTTTGCGTCCGGCCGTTCCTCTCAGTATTTGATCATAGGCCAGTTCAATACCTTCTTGACCAACGTCATCGACATCAGTAAAACCGACTAAATGAGCCGATACCGGTCCCGCCGGATAATAGCGTTTAAATTCCCGCTCAAAATAAACACCGGGTAAATTTAATGCTTTTACTTGCGCGGCCAAATGCGGATTAATTCGCCGCTTGACATAAACAAAACGCCGCTTCGTTCCTGGCACGATCAAGTTTTTAATTTTCCTATCGGGCAAATCGAGAAGCTTTTCCATTTGCCCGATAGCAACCGGTTCGGCATCCGCAAGTTCTTGCGGATTGACCCAGATCGATTGAACCGGCGTGCTGATCGCCAATGGCTCTCCGTTTCGGTCCAGTATCATGCCCCGATAAGCGGACACCGACACCGCACTGACATGGCGCATGTCGCCTTGCTGTTTAAGAAATTGCTTTC
>SLIO01000256.1 GCA_007135635.1 Methylomicrobium sp.
ACGCCTTTTATGTTTGGACTTCTTATGGGATCACTTTACTCGTGTTACTTGCGATCGCGGTTTTGCCCGTTATTCAACGCAAGCTTTTTTTAAAAGAGTTGGCTCATAAAATGAAACGGATGAAAAAATCATGAAACCGATTCGTAGACAAAGACTTATTTTAATTGGATTGATGCTGGCCGGTATGGGTCTTGCGGTCGCCTTTGCGCTGAAATCGTTCAATGAAAATCTGATGTATTTTTTTTCGACGACCGAAGTCGTCGAAGGCAAGGCGCCGGAAAATGCCTTGTTTCGGATTGGTGGAATGGTCGTCGACGGCAGTGTGGATCGGCCGGCGGAGAGTTTGATGGTGCGCTTTAAGTTAACCGATTTTAATAAAGAAGTCACCGTGGAATACACCGGCATTTTGCCGGATTTGTTCAGAGAAGGGCAAGGCATCGTCGCAAAAGGCCGTTTATCGGAACACGGCGTATTTGTTGCCGAGGAAGTCTTGGCTAAGCATGACGAAAATTATATGCCGCCCGAAGTCGCAAGTAGCCTGAAAACGCAACCAAAGCCTTCGGAAGAGGATAGTTTATGATTCCTGAAATCGGGCATTTTTCGCTGATCCTGGCTTTGTGCATGGCCGTCATTCTGGGTATTGTCCCGATCGTCGGTAGTTTTCGCACGATTCCGGGGTGGATTGCCGTGGCACGTCCCGCCGCCTTCGGGCAATTGTTCTTCGTCGGCTTGTCTTATTTGTGTCTGACTTATGCGTTTTTGGCGCACGACTTTTCGGTTGCCTATGTCGCCAATAATTCGAATACCGCCTTGCCGGTACTATATTTAGTCTCAGGGGTATGGGGCGCGCATGAGGGCTCATTATTGCTTTGGGCATTGAGCTTAACGGTCTGGACCGGTTTGGTCGCACAGTTTAGTCGCAGTATTCCTGACGCGACTATCGCTCGAGTTCTCGGTGTGATGGGCTTGGTCAGTATCGGTTTTTTACTCTTCTTATTACTGACCTCGAATCCGTTCGAGCGCATGATTCCGGCACCGCCTGAGGGTCGTGATTTGAATCCGCTGCTGCAAGACCCGGGGCTTGCGATCCATCCGCCGATGTTGTACATGGGCTATGTCGGTTTTTCGGTCGCTTTTGCGTTTTCGATCGCGGCCTTGCTTGAAGGTCGTTTGGACAGCGCTTGGGCGCGTTGGTCAAGACCCTGGACCAATATCGCCTGGATGTTTCTGACCTTGGGGATCACGCTAGGCAGTTGGTGGGCCTATTACGAACTAGGCTGGGGTGGTTGGTGGTTTTGGGATCCGGTCGAAAATGCCTCGTTCATGCCTTGGTTGGTGGGTACTGCGCTGATTCATTCATTGGCAGCCAGTGAAAAACGCGGCGTATTTAAGACCTGGACCGTGTTGTTGGCAATTTTCGCGTTTTCGTTGAGTTTGCTGGGTACTTTTTTGGTTCGTTCAGGCGTATTGACTTCGGTGCATGCCTTTGCCAGCGATCCGGCTCGAGGATTGTTCATTCTGATTTTTCTGGCTATTGTCGTCGGCGGTTCGTTGTTGCTTTATGCGATTAGAGCGCCTGCAGTTAAAAGCAGCGCCAGCTTCGATATGATTTCGAAAGAATCCGCGTTGCTGTTGAATAATGTGCTGTTGGTCGTGACGGCGGCCAGTATTTTGGTCGGTACCTTGTATCCTTTATTTATCGATGCATTGGGTATGGGCAAAATTTCGGTCGGCCCGCCTTACTTTAATGCGATTTTCATTCCATTAATGGCGCCGCTTGCCGTTTTTGCGGGCATCGGCGTCTTGCTGCGCTGGAAACGCGATCAATTCAAAGCCATTGCACTACAAATTCGTTGGATCGCACTGGGGTGTCTGTTGGTTGGCGCGGCTTTGCCGTTGTTGATGCCGTTTTATTCCTGGGCGGCTGCCATCGGTTTGACATTAGCAATATGGACGACGACGCTGACCGGTTTGGCGTTCTTCGAGCGTATCGGACGAAAAATGCCGACTTTGGCGGGTTTGCTGAAAGTGCCAAGAGCCTTTTATGGCATGACCTTGGCGCATTTGGGTATCGCGGTCTTTATCGTCGGCATTACCTTGACCTCGGTTTATAGTATAGAAAAGGACGTTAGAATGGCACCCGGCGACAAGCTGGAAATGTCCGGCTATGTTTTCGAATTTCATGGTATCGATGTAGTTGAAGGGCCGAATTATAGAGCGCAACAAGGTCATTTGACGGTTAGTTATAATGATAAGACGGTTGCTAAACTCGAACCGCAAAAAAGAATTTACCGCGTGCAACAAATGCCCATGACTGAAGCAGCGATCGATGCCGGTCTGTTTCGCGATCTTTTCGTTGCGATCGGTGAACCGTTGGGCGATTCGGGCGCTTGGAGTATGCGGGTTTATTACAAGGCCTTTATACGTTGGATATGGTTAGGCGGTGTATTCATGGCGTTGGGCGGCCTTTGGGCAGCCTGCGACAGGCGTTATCGAATCAGCAACAAAAAACAGCGGGTAGGCTAAAATGCTTAAATTTTTGACGCCACTTTTGATCTTTGCAGTATTGGCGATTTTTTTGGCGATCGGTTTGAACCTAAATCCGCGTGAAATTCCTTCGCCCTTCATTGATAAGCCGGCTCCTTCTTTTGCGCTGCAAACCTTGGAGGATCCATCTCGTACTTTGAGTACGGCGGATTTGAAGGGGCAAATTTGGTTATTAAACGTATGGGCATCTTGGTGCGTGTCTTGCCGCGCCGAACATCCGGTGATGAATCGGTTGGCGGAGCGGAAATTGGCTGTTATTATTGGTCTCAATTACAAGGATGAGCCGGATGCGGCGAAAAACTGGCTGGCCAAACTGGGCAATCCCTATGACGTCAGTGTCTTGGACATGGAGGGATTGACCGGAATCGATTGGGGAGTCTATGGTGTTCCGGAAACGTTTGTAATCGATAAGCAGGGCATAGTTCGTTACAAGCATACGGGGCCTGTGACTGACAAAGATATTGAAATGACATTCTTACCTTTGTTGAATACTTTGCAGGCTGAATAAATTCCTAGAAATGGTACGGCTATGTGACAAAGTTATTTCTGCTTTTTTTGTTGTGCGCTTATAGTCTGTTCGCTGCGGCGGCGAACATTACGCTTAAGGTTCAAGGTGGTGCGAGCAATCTCGATACAATTGAATCCGAAAGCCGGCTTGATAATGGCGCCGAACTTGGAGAAAGGTCTTTTATTGCCGATCCCTTAAGGCAAATACAAAAAAAATCCGAATCGTCTTCAAGTGTAACATTCGATCGGCAGCAATTGGCACCCCAAAAAAAGCAAGGCGATTTTGGCGCTAAATCCTCTACTCTTAAAGCCGCC
>SLIO01000112.1 GCA_007135635.1 Methylomicrobium sp.
AAAAATTAAAATGCTTTGACGGCTTTCGGCCAATCAGAGACACTCGAAAGGTCAAACTTTTCCAGACTCGCAATGTTTTAGAAATATTATATTGCTGCCATTCCTGCTAACTGACCTGAAGGCTCACTCCATTTAGAAACAACTGCTAAGAATATTATGTGACGTAAATTATGAGGCAATGATTTTTATAAAATTGAAGCCAGTAAAGTTAGCTGGCGGAAACACATAGGCTATGTCTACTGAAAGGTATAATCTGCTACTAATCCCGTTTGCGTCTGCAGAAAGGAAAATTCATGATGTATTCAAAAATCCTCTAATGATATTTATCAAGACAGGACTGTAAGGCGGTAATATCCCCGAATCATCCGGCTGATCCAGTGTAGTAACCAGATAGTTCAGCAATTCATCTTCTAATAGCTTTAGATAGCCCGCATCCGGCTTAGCGCCTTCTTCATAGAGCAGGCTATCCACCAAATTTTTACGCTCTTCACGAATCGCTTTATTGTCCAACGCAAGAACTTCGATGACTTTTTTAGCGCGCGTAGTTTCGCCTTTCACTTTACCTGACAGGTAGAACTTTAATTCAGTTTCGCATTCCGGCATTAGCGGCGTTAACTGCAAGTTTCTCGAACCGCGTTGCTGATTGCAGCGATCTTTTTTATTGCAAGACGCTATGATGTTGTCAAAATTCAGCGTTTGATTTTTATGGCTTTGCTGGCTGATAACGTGTTCGTTGCTGCTCGTGTTTTCGTCGATGCGTATGCAGCAATAACCGCACAAACCGAATTGCTCTTTGATCGCAGCTCGTCGGATAGCTTGCCGGGTTGATCTACCTTTCTCGGTACGATCTAAATCTTCGTAGCGGCTATTTGGATTGGCTTTTTTCCAGGACGTCAGTTCTTCAGGTTCCTTTCCTTTATTGATGTGCCGCACGATGAATCTCCAAGCGCCTAATAAGCAATCTCGCTTTGTTCAGTTCTAAATTATCAAAGGCAATTTTTTGTTCGAGATCGGCTATCATTTCTTTAGCTTTATCCAAACTCCCATCTTGTAGCGCGTCGCGCAAATCATCAATAGCGGTTTGAATTTCGGAGTTGCGAATATCGGCATCCATTTCTTGCAGCAATACTTGATTGACATCCATCCCGTAGAGATTTTCAAGTTTTTGCACCTCACCGTTATCAAGGGAATAACAAAGCAAATCGCGCGATTCGCTAATGACGATTGGCGAATGAGTGGTTAAGATAAACTGGCAGTTCGGAAAGGTTTTGTTTAGATTGCCTATCACGGTACGCTGCCAATTAGGGTGTAGGTGCAATTCAATTTCGTCGATTAAAATAATGCCATTTCCCAATAATGGATTACTTAATGAAGGATTTAAAATTACCAGGAGGCGAGCGATATCGGCGATTAATGCCAATAAAGTTTTTTCGCCATGTGACAATTGAAAAATACTTAAGGTAATTTCGCCCTTTTTAATTAATAAATCTAAATGCGGTAACCGCTGAATACGCAAGTCGCTAAATTCTGGTAAGAATTGATAAATAGCGTCGGTGACATTTTCAATAATTTGCTTTGCAAGGACGGGTTCAGTTTTGTTAAACCTTGATTTAAGCTCGTCAATTTCCTTTTGCTTGGTTTTTTTAAAATCGGCTAATACATTGCTGGTATTTTCATCCAACTTAGCCTGTTGCTCCATTTTTCTGATCAAATAACTATTTAATTCAGCTTCTAGTTTCGCAATGGCAATCAAAACATCCTGATTGAGTTGGCTTTCGGAGTTGACGATGTCATCCAAATCCTTAAACCACTGGAAAAACGTTTTAAAATCAGCGGAGCCGTTAAGCGAATTGTCATAAGCGGAAAGTTGTGTAGACTTTATCGGATTAATAATTTCACTGGCTTGAATTAGCTGCCTGCGTTTTAAATCAACGGTACGATCAACGGCATAATAGGCTAGTATAGGGAAATTAAATTGTGGATTTCTCGACTTGGCTAATTTATAAAAATTAGCCAATAATCTAATTTTTTGAATTTGCCCGCTTCTTTTGACACTACTGCCATCTCTTGCTTTTGATAGTTCAACATTATAGTCAGCGTTAAGCAAAGTAAATTTGCTAATGATAGAGGAGTAATTTTCTACAGCTGCATTATTAATATCCAAAAACGAATCAATGTCTTGTCCTTTTCCATCATGGCTGACTAGATACATGCGCAACCAAGTTAATGTTTTAGCAATAGCGTCCAATAGCGTTGTTTTACCCGCCCCATTATTACCGATAAATACGGATACTTTAGAATCACACAACTTGATTTCGGCAGATTCGAAGCCACGAAAGTTAACCAGTCTTAAAGAAGAAATGGTCAGTTTAGGCTCTCTAAAAGCCTTAATGAATTGATCAACATATTGATTAGAGAGAGCGGTATCGACTTCTACAAATTTACCCTGAAAATAATGCTCACCTAATTGAAAAAGTGCCTCGAGATCACCTTTACTCGCTTTATTCTCAAGAGCTTTGATAGAGCTATTCTTTTTCATTGATTCTCCTAACCTCAAGCTGTATAGCATTCATAATTTCTGCTGAGTATTTTTTCCTCATACGTTCGACAAAATCCGGTTCTACATTAAGACAAAAGGCAAGTAGTCCTTGCAAATGTTTAACATCGTCTTGATCCAGTTGCTTGATTGAAAATCGATGAATTAACGAGGATATGTAACGCTTTCTTTGGCGTCCAATCGATAATTTGTTATCGTTTGTTATGGTTATTCCTGTTATATGCCTATTATGTGCCTTGGAAGAAAAAACAGTCTTTACTTCATTCACTGTAATAGCGTCATCAAAATGATCACGTAAAGCTTTTTTAACCAGTTCAGGAACTCTAAATAATATATTTTTTGTGTTACTTGAGAAAGTCAGATCGTCTGCATAACGAGTATAGGCTACATTTATACTTGTACACGTTTTGCTTATGGTTTCATCGAAGCAATGCATTATAAAATTCGAGATAAACGGCGAGCTTGGCGCGCCTATGCTTAACACCAGCTTTCCTTTGCTTTTTTTGCTCGGATTGAAAAACAAAATTTTTTCTAATAAGTCTTCGTCTTCTTCCTCGAATTTAATATCATGCTTCCTTAAAGCAGAAAAAAAGAGCTTTGGTGAAATGCTGTAAAAAAAGTTTTGAAAATCCATTTTTAATAGATAGTTAGACTTCTTGTGCTGTTCGGCATTTTCTTTGATACCTATATTATTTTTATAGGCAAATGCGGCATCATGAATCGGGAGTTTTGTTTTTAGGAATTTAATCAGACAACGCTGGTAATCTTTTAGTCTTTTAGCCGGTTGCGCGATAA
>SLIO01000404.1 GCA_007135635.1 Methylomicrobium sp.
ACCCGGAGGTTTTCGGTTCTTCATTGAATCTTGATACGTCGCCCTGGCGCCAATAACCGACTACTTCGCTGCCTAACGTCCACTTCGGTGCATCATAGAAAAGCGATATAACGCCGTTCAGCGGAGCAATGCGGTACAGATTGTCGTCGGCATCGGCTCTATCGCCTTTGACGTAACTGATAATTCCCTCGGCACGCCAATTTTCCAAAAACCTAAATCCTGCCTCGACATCGGTACCGTAAATAACTGCATCAATATTAGCGAATTGCAATAAAGGCTTTCTTCGAGCCGGAGGAATCCCGGCCGCGGCTTCTTGCGCATTGGATATTGCAATTGCCGACGCATTGGTCGCGCGAACACCTTGAATATAGTCATCGACATAACGATAAAACGCACGCGGTGCAAAATAAAACGAGCCTTTACGCCAAGTGATGCCAAGCTCCCCTTGATAGGATTTTTCCGGTTGTAGATTTAAATCACCGATATAACGATAACCGTCCGCCAAACCACCGGTCGCCTCGAACGGAGCCCATAAATAGCGTTCCTGATAACTCGGCGAACGAGTCTTACGGGCAAATCCCAATTCCACTTCCAACTCCTCGGTAACATTATGCCGAATAATCCCTGTTAAATCATAATTGAAATCGGTTTTTTCACGGTTTTGATTATTAAAGTCATTGACAATAGTTTGCCAATGACCTCGCATTACTGGGTTTGGAATCGAAGTCATGCTGGTTGCAACCCTGCGGCTATTCATTTCGATATGATTGACCCTTGCACCTAACTCCACCACCCAATCCTGAACCGGCGAAACAGTCCATTCGGCGAAGAAACCGTATCGATCGCGTTCGGCACCATGAAAATTCTGAATGAAAAAATTCGGCTGGTCAGGATTTGTCACCAATGCATCATGATTAGCATTGTCGCCGTCGGCACCGATTTTCATCATACCGGCCATCAACGGAAAATCTATTTCCAGTTTATAGCCGAAACCGTCCACTTCATTCGTCGAAAGGCGTTTTCCGGTTACTGGCTCTCGCCTCAAACTATAATTATCCATGGTATGCCGAACATCCTGGTAATTATAGGTGGCTTTGATGCCGATATCGTCGGCGATCTTACCCGTATAGTGGCCTGTCAAGATACTGCCTTCGGACAACGTAATGTCCATCGGCAAGGACGGTGTCCCGGTCGGTCGCGTATAGTTGTAATTATAATCGAGATCGACAACATGATCCTCGAATCGAAAACCGTAGCCGATTTCGGCGGCTTCACGATCGTGACGAGTGGGTACATTTTTACCGCCCGGATACCTGAAGTCGTTACCGATTTCCTTGCTACCGTAGGCATGCAAACGATGATGTTCGGTAGCGAGACCCTGGAATAAAGCACCGTACCAGCCGTCGTTGGAACTATTATATCCCCCCGAAAATTTTCCGGTCCAATCGAACAACTCGCCTTCTTCGGTAAATTCAGGACGCTTGGTTTCCTGAACAATCGCGCCACCGATCGTTTCGATACCGCTACTGACCGGAGCGATACCGCGATACACTTTAAGCAAACTGGTCATGGCCGCGGGAACATGACTCAAGGGCGCATCCATTTGATTGGTACAAGCCGGTTTATAGTTCATACCTTTGAAGTCGACATTGACTCGATCGCCGTACATTCCCCGGTATTGCGCAATCCCCGACAACGGGCCGAGCGAGTTGACATTGGCCCCCGGCACGCGCATCAATAAATGCGCGGCATCGTTGATACCGCCCTGCTCCGGCAGAACGCCGGTCATTCCCGAACGAATGATTTCGCCGCGAATTTCCATGCGTTCGAGTTCGACGGTTTCTTTTTTCGGCTGTTTCTCTTCGTCTTTCTCCGCCTCCTGGGCCAGTAAAGGTTGAGAAGCTATAAGCGTTAGGGGTATGGCGATTAAATTTGCGGAAATAGAATTTTTAAACTTCATAAGACTCAAAAGATAGGCTCGTTAAATGTACATCAGCGTAATTAAAAAATGGGGCACCCAGCAAAAATAAGGAACGACACTATTTCAAAATTAAGCATTCATTATGGCGATCAAACTGAAAACAAGGGTATTCAACGGGTCTTATTGCACACCATCAATCAGAATTGGATTGGATTGGATTGACTTGAGTTTGCTGGAATATCCGGGAAAACCGAAATATCCGGAGACTCGCAGTAGAACCGATGCTTGTATAGTTCAAAGAACCGATACATCCCATGTATGCTGAAACAGCCCGGCAATCGAGGTTAAGTATACGTTTTCAAATAATATTTACCAATTATATTAGGGTAAGATTGACCGGACTTTGATAAAGGCATTTTCTATGCCATTTGTTTATACTTATCGAATATTCCTCGCCTAACTTAGCTGTTTCAATGCGTTAAACGAATCGTTAGCCACGATAAATCTCTAACATCAAAACTTAACTGTGTTATTTAACACAGTTAAGTAGGTCATTTGAGACACTTATAAATCGCACGTATTTTTGTACTTCGGCAAAGATTGCGGTTTTATTATGTGCAATTCCCGGTTTGGGTTTTAAGAACACAATACCTTCGAATAGCACTGCTCACATCGCGGAACTTAGAGCCCTCACTTTAGGAAACTATTAAACGAAGGAAAAATAAAAGATATTGAAATCAAAAAACCCGTTAGCCAATCCATTCGAATCAGGACAAACACCAAAGCCATTAGTCCATAGCGCTCATTTTGTGATTGGAAAATAAATCATTGATGTATTTTCGTGTTTTTTTTAAATGTTCGTGGTTAGAACTAGTGGGTTGAAATTTAACGATTTTCAAGTCGGAAAAATGACTGTTTTATGGATTTTGAGAAAATAACTGGCGCTTTATAACCTATGATCATCAACAATTTCCAAGATAGTTTGAGCGCCGGAGGGCGCGCATCGCGCAACTTTCCACGGTACCGAACCGACAAAAGCCCGACCCAGGTGCGCGATGCGCACCCTACAACTTAGCGCCTATTCTATGGTGCGTTTATGGCTTTATTCGTCATATCGACATGAATTGCCGATATCCAGATTACATGGGTGTGAAATTACGCATTGCCATCCGCGGCCCTGGATTCCGCCAATCCCTGGCGGAATGACGCGCTCCTTCCTTAAGTTAGCGCTTATGAGAGTGAAGGGTAGTTTGGGGCTTCACCAGGCAGGTTAAAGTGTTGAGACCGTTGATGCTTCGACTTGGCTCTCAAGAAACAGCTTTTTTGTATATTTAAAATCAATGACTTGCCAAGATATAAAAATACAAAAAATTACGTCAAACAGCGACTGTTTCATGGTAACGCCATGCGACCGAA
>SLIO01000216.1 GCA_007135635.1 Methylomicrobium sp.
TGACGCGCCGCATCGATATCGCCCACCTGAAGCCGCAAGCCCTCGCCGAGGCGTAGACCGAGACTATACAGCGTGAAAAAGAACACCCGATAGCTTACCGAGCGAGTTGTCATAAACAAACGCTGCGCCTCGGCAACCGTGACGATATCCGGCAAGCGCTGACCCTTCGGCGGCTTGATCAAATCCAAATGCGCCCACGGTTTGTTCAGCACATGTTGATAGTAGAACTTAAGACCGTACAGATCGAGCTTAACGGAACTCCAGGAGTGTGTTGCCAGCAAATCGGAGAAATACTCGAGCAATTGCGCTTCGGAAAGGTCATGAATTTGTTCATCGAAATACGCTCCAATGCGCCGAATGGCCCGGGCATAAGCCTCGACCGTTTTGGGCTGGAGGCCTTTAAGTTTCAGGTGTTTGAGATGAGTTTGATAGTTTTGCTTGAAATCGAACGCGGATGATGCTGTCATAGCTGTGTAACCTCATGATTCGTCGTAGAATGTTCCCTCGTATAATGAGGGCGTGAGGTTACATTTTACCGTCAATCAAGCGACGGTTCTTTTCTCCGCGTTAGCGGCTTCGTCCAACAACCGTTGCAATCTATCCGAAATTTATCGGCTTAGCAAACGAGATATATAACTTTCGCGCATGAAACTTCGACATTAGCTGATGAAGGCGGCGGTGAGGTTTTAGGCGGGCTTTAACTCCTGAAAAATCTGCATTTCCGCCTTCCATGGCGAACGGATCAGTCATAGCACTTACAGGGATGTATTTACCCAGTACTTAAATCACCTTCGTCCTATTTTTTGTAGTAATGTATTTCGCAGATTTAGGTACTGGGTTTACGGCAAACTTTGACGCCCCCCGCGCCGAAATCTGGATAGCAATGGACACAAACAATTTCGTATTTATTATTTAAGAGTATTAGCCGAAACGCTTTTCCTTATTAAAGAGACTTTATTATGGCCTCATTGCAGAAAATTTTATTGATTCATCATCAAACAAAGCCGAAACAACTGCAAGTCGCACAAGAATCGGCTCAGCAATTCGGCATTGAACTAGAACCGCTTTTATTGGACGATTTTTTGCTCAATCCCCAATTAAAACTTCATGGAAGACATCATCTCGTGAGCCTACTGGAAAGCGCCGATCTTTCTTTACTGCTCAACCAAGCCCATCGATACCACTTCAGCATAGGACTATTACCGGCACATAAATCGTCGGTCGTGTGCCGTCTTTTCAATATTCCTAACCAAATCGAAAAAGCGCTGCCACTTGCCATATCGCCTGACAAGGCTATCAATATAGATTTGCTATTATGCAATGACGAAGCCGTATTGTTATCGGTAATGGTTGGTTATGTACCGTTTTTTAATTTTCGCCAACAATATTACGAGCGACAATCCTTATTTAGACGATTTTTCCATCTCACCAAAAATGCCGCCAGCCTTACCCGTTTGAAGCCATTCGATTTGAATATTGCCACAGAAAAACGCGATCAAATCAAAACTGCAGTTACTGGTGTATTAATCATCGAAAACGATGTCGAAGCATTCGCCGCTAATTTGGTCGATGAAACGATATCATCGCAAGATAATAAGTTGTCGGCCATGCTGGTCGCACCCTGTTCAATTGTCGATTATCTGTTTTTTTTGCTGGATTGTTTTTATTATAAAAACCGCCCGGCCGCAAGACTTCCAAAAGCGGTTAGCTATATCAAAACCCGCGAACTCACTCTGACCACTTCTAAGCAATTGGATTATTGGATAGACGGACGCCCCTGTAAAGCAGAGACATTGCTTTTCAAATGCATACCGAACAGTATTAGGATCATTGTCGGCGAACAATTCAAACTCGCCCATGACGCCAATGAGATAGAAAAAGAAACGTTAAAAATTAATAATCTACCCCAAAATGAGGACCGCCTGAAGCGTTTGAGAAAAAAAATGCCGTTTTTCTCAGTTGCGCAAGAGGACGACTTTAAGGATTTGTTCCTAATGCTCAAGGACAATGCTCAGCTTTCCGGTTCGTATTTTGTATTGATGGTGCTAAGTAGCATGCTGGCAACATTCGGTTTATTTTTAAACAGTGCGCCGGTCGTGATTGGCGCAATGATCCTGGCGCCATTAATGGCGCCGATCGTGTCGCTATCGATGGCTATTTTGCGTAATGACCGCAAACTGTTTAATAACGCGCTTTGGGTGTTTTTAATTGGTCTAATAGCCGCCATTGCGGTATCGGCTGTAACGACGCTAATACTGCCTTACGAAAGGGTCACTGAAGAAATCTACGCCCGATTACAACCTAGCTTATTGGATCTTGGTGTCGCGATCGTATCGGGCATGGCCGCCGCCTACGCCCATGCGAAGGAAAGCGTCTTAAAAAGCCTTCCCGGCGTGGCGATTGCCGTGGCGCTGGTTCCGCCACTGTGTGTAATCGGTATCGGCTTAGCCTGGCACGATTGGGCTATGGTAGGCGGCGCCGGCCTATTATTTCTGACCAACTTTGCCGGAATCGCCCTGATCGGCTCATTAACGTTTCTGTTTTTAGGTTTTTCCACCGTACTTCGCATTAATTGGGGCCTTGGATTCTCGCTGCTACTAATGGCGATCGTTAGCATTCCGCTCTACGATTCGCTAATGACCGACATTAACCACAACCGGATTACCTCAGCCGTCGGAGACCAAACCTATAAGATCAATGGAAAAACTATTCAGCTTGATGACGTCAGGGTCATTTCGGCCGGCGACACCATTTGCCTTTCAGCCGTATTGGGCAGCTCCGAAAACATTAGCGCCGAAGACGTTGAAACTCTTCGAATCGATATCGAAAAACTGCTTGATCAACCGATTAAGATTGAAGTCACATTGAAAATCATTAGGTCGGCATATAATCAGCCGTAATTTTTTACATTAACAATGCCCATGCCTAACTCCTCTCCCTTCCAACGCGCCCGAGAAGCTCCAAACCTACCTACCGGTACGGTTAAGTTTATCCTGTACTGTATAAGCAGCTTCCCTGGCTTATTGATATTGATGCTAGTACTCGAAACCGGGCAGGCAGCATGCAATATTCTGGTACCTTATGCGGTCAAGGCCATTATGGATGACGTCGCTTCATTAACCAACGGCAACGGCCCGGTGCTGAAAACACTGCAACAACCATTGCTATTGCTAGCAGGCTTGGCTTTGGCCGAAATTATCTTCAGCCGAGCCAGCGGCGCATTGCTGATTATTATCGGGAAGGCAGAGAGTAATTGTTCTGAAGGCAGAACTTTACATGGAGGTACCATCAGACGTTCTTAACGAACGCATCACTGATGTGTAGTGAAATTAAA
>SLIO01000079.1 GCA_007135635.1 Methylomicrobium sp.
TAAACGTCTAATTTCATTTTTATTATCGAGATGTAATGGGGCGTTGAGAAAATAAAATAGTAACGAATTATTTTAGAGTGTAGGTGTTAGAATTGACAGCTAGTATGTTCCAGGATGGAGATATGGGTCGAATTAATATGTTTAAAACCGGTTTCAATCCAAAAATGAAAACTACCAGGCTTTATTTTTTTAAAGGCGCTATTGTAGGGCTATTTTCCTTACTGTTTCTAAATCAATCTTTTGCGCAAGATCTTGTTGAAGTTTATACGCAAGCACTGGAATATGATCCCATATTAAAACAAGCGCTTGCCAGGCAATATGCGAATGCGGAATTTAAAGACCAAGGTATTGCGCGTTTGTTACCCACCATTTCGGCGACAGGCGCAAGTAGCAGAGAATGGCTGCATAACAAAAAAGCCGGTGCTGGTTTCGATTTTCGCGGCCCCCAAGTCAATCAGGAGTTTTGGAACAATACGTTTAGCCTCAATTTTGTTCAGCCGGTTTTTCGTTGGGATCACTGGGTGCAACTCAGTCAATCCGACAATCAAATCGCTCAAACCGAAGCCGAATTTTTGGCCGAACAGCAAAACTTGATGGTAAAAATTACCGAGGCTTATTTCAATGTGTTGTCCGCGCAAGATGGACTCGATTTTGCGGTCGCTGAGAAAAACGCAATCGCACGTCAACTGGAACAAGCCCAGCAGCGTTTCGACGTTGGTTTGATTGCGATCACCGATGTCTATGAGGCGAAAGCCGCTTATGATTTGTCACTGGCCAATGAAATCGAGGCGGATAACAATCTCGACAATCAAAAAGAAGCGTTGCGTGAAATTATCGGAGATTTCGAAGACGAATTGAATCCGCTGGGTAACGGGTTGAACTTGGTCGAGCCCGAGCCCAATGAGATAAAGGCATGGAGCGATGCGGCACTGAACAATAACTTGACGATTATATCGGCATTCAATCAGGCTGAGTTTGCCAGGAAAGCCGTCGATTTACAAAATAGCGGACATATGCCGCAATTAGACATCGTCGGTTCCTATGGCGTATCGGACAATACCAGTGCTTTCGGTTTTCGCGGTGACACACAAAGCATCGGTTTGCAACTGAATGTGCCGCTATTCGAAGGCGGTGCGGTGAATTCGCGCACGCGGCAAGCAAGGCAAGAATTTGAGGCGGCCAAACAAAATCTGATCGCAGCAAAGCGCGCCGTCAAACGCCAAGTCAACAATGCTTACCGAGGTGTGAATGCCAGCATCAGCCGCGTCGACGCATTACGATCGGCTGTCAAGTCGGCGGAGAGTGCGTTGGAAGCGACCGAGGCCGGTTTGGATGTCGGCACCCGAACCATGGTTGAAATATTGGCAGAACAAAGAAACCTTTACCGCGCTAAAAGCGATTATGCTCGTTCTCGCTATGATTACCTACTTAATAGCATTCGCCTGAAACAAGCGGCGAGCAGCCTGAGCGAAAATGATTTGGAATACATTAATTCGCTATTATCACATTAGCCTTATACTTAAATCTGGAAAAGTTGGAACCAACCAATAAAGCGCTTTCAGAACAGGGTAAAATGTTGTTTACAAAACTTAAAGAATTGTGCGATAAGGGTCATATTGATCGTTTTTTTAGCCGGAGAACACATAATAAACAAAGAATATTACTCCCTTCTTACTGAATAATCGTTCAATTTTGTTCGGTGTAGGGCATGCCCATCGAGGAATGCCGTGAACCCGTCCATCGGTGCTTGACGGCAGATTGAACGCCAAGGATGGCGTGAATGCAGATTTTTCGTGGAGTAAAAATCTGCCCTGCTGCCGACATCCTCGCTAGGCACATACCCCACACCTTTTCATTCTTAAACGTTTTTTCGGTCAAAAGGGAGTAGTAGTGTCGCACTTTTGTGTATTCGTTGTCCTTTGCGGTTTTAGTGTAATTTTTCTTATATCCTCTGAACATTTTTCTGGGAATGCGGCCACCCTGACCGCATTCAGTGCGGGTAGGACGCCAATGCTCCCAGGCTTATTGCGATAAGATGATTGATGATCTGAATAATTACGTTTGACCAGGCGTTAAAATAATTTTTTCCCCATGATGGATTCTTAAAACAAAAATGTCACAAGTGTCTAAAAATATTTATATAACCGGTGCCGAACAGGGTAGTGGTAAATCGGTAATTATGTTGGCGATGATGGAAATGTTTTCCGGTTTTGCACAAAAGATCGGTTTTTTTCGCCCCATCATTCACGCCGGAGACGAAAAAGACGACTTGATAGAGCTGATTGCTTATCGTTATCAGCTTGAATGGTCTTACGAATCGATGTACGGATGCACCGATGAGGAAGCGAGGCGCTTGTTGGCCCATGATCGTTATGACGATTTAATCAAACTGATTCTCGCCAAATACCGAAGCTTAAAAATCCAATCGGATTATGTGATTTCTGTCGGTTCCGACTATAAAAGTGGAGAATCGATTTTTGAATTCGATTTTAATGCCGATGTCGCGAATAATCTAGATTGTCTTTTGATGCCGATCATTCAAGGCGGTAATCGAACTAATGAACAGATAATCGATACTTTGGCCAGGCTCAGACATGATGTTCAGGAAAAAAATGCAGCCCTGTTGGCAACGGTGATCAACAGTGTATCGGCGGCTCAAGTCAATGGACTAAGAGAACAATTCGGACACGACCCGCAATCCAACTTTCCTGTTTATGTCGTACCCTCAGAACCGTCACTAGAAAAACCCAGCATGGGCGATATTGCCCGGTCGTTAAATGCAAAGTTTATATCCCATGATTTCGAAACGCTCAATCTTGAAGTTTATAACTATAAAGTTGCGGCGATGTTGGTTTCGGATTTTCTCGACTACATTGAGAAAGGCGATTTGATCATTACGCCCGGGGATCGTTCGGATATTATTCTGGCCTGTCTGATGGCTTATCACTCGAAAAGTTATCCGCAAATTGCCGGCTTGTTGTTGACCGGAGAGCAAGAACCCGCGCAGCAGGTTCAATACTTGATCGAGGGATTAGGGGCTTTGCCTTTTGCCGTTTTAGGTGTTGCCACCGATACCTTCACGACAGCAATGAATGTTACCCGAGTTCATGCGCGTTTAAATTCCAATAATGAACGCAAGATTGCCACGGCTTTGAGTTTGGTCGAAGACAATATCAACATGCAGGAGCTGCAGCAGCGGTTGTTTACACGCAAAACGCCTCGCGTGACGCCGATCATGTTCGAATATGAAATCTTGCAGCGTGCCAAAGCCAATCCGCAGCACATCGTCTTGCCGGAGGGCGAGGAAGAGCGCATTTTAAGGGCAGCCGAAATTCTTTTCCTTAGAGGAGCCGTTAGGTTAACGCTGCTAGGCAATGAAGAAACGATCAAGCAAAAAATTGCTGCGATGGCTTTGCAATTGGAAGGCATCGATATTATTGACCCGATGACTTCCGAGCTGCGTCAGAAATTCGCCGAAACTTATTTCGAGTTACGCAAGCATAAGGGCATTCATTACGATTTGGCATTTGACCTTATGACCGATGTGAGTTTTTTCGGGACGATGATGGTACATCATAATCTTGCCGACGGTATGGTTTCCGGATCGATACATACGACTCAACATACGATCAGGCCGGCCTTTGAAATCATCAAAACCAAACCGGGAACGTCGATAGTTTCCAGTGTGTTTTTCATGTGTTTGGAAGACCGAGTGTTGGTTTATGGGGATTGTGCGGTCAACCCGAATCCTAATTCCAGGCAATTAGCCGATATTGCGATCAGTTCCGCGCAAACCGCTAGTATGTTTAATATATCGCCTCGCGTTGCGATGCTGTCTTATTCGACCGGAGAGTCCGGAAAAGGCGAGGCTGTCGACAAGGTTAGGTCGGCAGTGGAGTTGGCTAAAAGATTAAAGCCGGATCTGAAGCTGGAAGGGCCGATTCAATACGATGCGGCAATCGATAGCAGTGTGGCCAAGACCAAAATGCCGGACAGCGAGGTGGCGGGGCAAGCGAATGTGTTTATTTTTCCCGATCTGAATACCGGTAACAATACTTATAAAGCGGTTCAGCGTTCATCCGGGGCGATTGCCGTTGGACCGATTCTGCAAGGTTTGAATAAACCGGTCAACGATTTAAGTCGTGGATGCACTGTAAATGATATCGTCAATACTGTTGTGATAACGGCGATACAGGCTCAAGAAACCGGTCAAAAACCGGCGGCGGCTTAGGATACGTAAAAATAACTTCCCCAGTCGCTCTCAATGGTCGCTATAAACAAGTATACCCATTGTGCAAAAAGTAGCGGCCGAGCGACAGAATGTCGTGTCGTCCGGAAAAGCTATTGGTGTTTGAGCGTTAGCGGCTTCGATAGTCGCGATGAAGGCTTCGCTCCCATAGCGCTTCTTGTAACCCTTTGTGGGAGCGATCCCCAGATCGCGATTTCGAAGCCGGGAGCGTTAGGTGACAGTAAGCGGTATCGAGGTCACATTAGCTAAACTTCGGAGGGTACGCTATGCGAACCATGGCACCCCCTCCAATGCTAATCAAGCACTTATGGTTTGATCCGTGCAGGAATTCGGTGTTTAACGACATGGAGGTACGCGTAGCGTACCCTGCAATTTATCGATAACGACGAGTGATTTGCGTGGGAACGATCGAAAAACGGAACTGGAAGGACCGATTCAATAGTATTTGGAATCGATAGGAGTGTGGCCAAGACTAAAATGCCGCAGCCGCTTTTTTCAATCGGTCGTTGACCGCATACCATTCATTGGATTCGGGTGCCTGTTCGACCAGAATAGTGTCCAATCCTAAACGATCCAGTTCGCGTAGCGCTGAGTACAAACCTTGTGCATAATCGTCGGGAGATTTCGGTAAGTGAATCATAGTAACCGATGCGCTCGGTTTTGATTCGAATTGATACGCCAATAGACCGATTTTTTTTCCTTGATCGGTCAATTGCCGTATCGATTCGTCGAGTCGTTCGGACGGAATTAACCGCGTCGAAGTCATGGGTGCATAATGCACAGCCATTTGTCCGGGTGCACGAGGCGTATCGTTGTTCGTATTGCTTATCACTGTCAATTCGCATTGCAGTTCCTGTTCGATTTCGGCTTTGCTGATGCGGCCGGGCCTTAACAGTAAGGGTGTTGTCCCGCTTAAATCGATGATCGTCGATTCGACGCCGACTCGGCAAGGTCCGCCGTCCAGAATCAAATCGACCCGACCGTCGAGTTCTTCGGCCACATGCGCGGCTTGCGTTGGGCTGACCCGTTTGAAACGATTGGCGGAAGGTGCTGCAATGCCGCCGGCGAATGCTCGTAAGAGTCGCAAGGCAACCGGGTTATCGGGAATTCTCAGGCCTACCGTATCTTGTCCGCCGGTGATTTCATTCGCCACTTCGGGCCGTTTCTTCAAGATTAAAGTTAGCGGCCCCGGCCAGAAGCGTTTCGCCAAGCGTTGAGCTGTTTCCGGTACAGTGCTCGCCCAATCGGATAATTGGGCGGGGCTTGCGATATGGACGATCAGAGGATGATCGGCCGGGCGGCCTTTTGCCTTGAATATGCCGGTTACGGCCTTGGCATTGCCGGCGTCTGCACCAAGACCATAAACCGTCTCGGTTGGAAAGGCAACTAAACGGCCTTGATGCAGCAGATCAACGGCTTTAGCGATCGCGGCATCGTCGGCAATAACCGTTTCGGTCATGTTCTTATGCAGCCTCGATTTCCACCAGCACTTCATCCGGATTGGCCGGTTCGCCCTTGACGACATGAACGGCTTTCACGGTACCCGAAATTGGCGCGGTGATTTCAGTTTCCATTTTCATCGCTTCGGTGACTAAAACAGCTTGGCCGGCTGTGACTTGTTGGCCGATTTTGACCAAGACTTCGAGAATATTGCACGGCATGCTGACTGTGACATCACCTTCCGAGGATGGACGCCGGCGTTTACTCGAAATCGTGCTTTTTACCGCGCCTTGCGTGCCGCCGTCCAATACGATTTCGTCGAGCGTTTCCACGACAATTTCTTCCGGTACCCCGTCGACCATGAAGTAAAAATGGCGAAGACTTTGATTTTTGGGGCCGGCTCCGGTCACTTTGACATGATAAGACTCGCCATGCAGCGCAACATTGAATTCGGTCGGTGCTTTTTGCACAGCATTGGTTGCCTGAATTTCGATTTCCAACGGTTCGGGAATCAAGTTATCGTTCGAACGCTGCTCGAGAAATTGTTTGCCGACTTCCGGGAACATCGCATAGCTGAGCACATCTTCGTCATTTAACGCCAAGTTGCCGATTTCGGTGCGTAAATGTTCGAACTCGGGCTTGAGTAGGTCGGCCGGGCGGCAGTCGATCGGCTCTTCTTTACCGATGGCTCTTTTTTGTAGATCTTCGTTGACCGGGGCCGGCGCTTT
Organism: Methylomicrobium sp.; assembly: GCA_007135635.1. Taxonomy (GTDB): domain Bacteria; phylum Pseudomonadota; class Gammaproteobacteria; order Methylococcales; family Methylomonadaceae; genus Methylotuvimicrobium. Next base: position 6,418 of record SLIO01000079.1, read on the forward strand.
GCCGTAGCCGCCTTGCAAATAGCGTTTAACCTCGTTGGTGATAGTTTCATAGCGTTTACCGGTTAACACGTTCAACACGGCTTGCGTGCCGACAATTTGCGATGTCGGTGTTACCAGTGGGGGATAGCCCAGGTCTTTTCGAACATCAGGTATTTCTTTGTAAACTTCCTCAATGCGGTCTAGTGCATTGCGTTCGCGCAATTGGTTCGCGAGATTCGAGATCATGCCGCCCGGTACCTGAAATACGTGCACGCGCGTGTCGATGCCGGTGAATTCGCTCTCGAAGCGACGGTATTTCTTGCGCACTTCGGCGAAGTAGTTGTTGACGGTTTGCAGTTTGTCCAAGTCGAGACCGGTGTCGTAATCAGTGCCTTTCAACGCCGTGACCAGACTTTCGGTCGGCGGATGGCTCGTTCCACCGGACCAGGACGACAATGTGGTGTCGATATGCTCGCAGCCGGCTTCGACTGCTTTGATTTGACACATTTCGGCAAGTCCGGAAGTGGCGTGTGTGTGTAGATGCAACGGCAAATCGATCGTGTCTTTCAGTGCTTTGACCAGTTCTGAGGCTGCATAGGGCGTTAGCAAGCCGGCCATATCCTTGATTGCGATTGAGTCGCAGCCCATCAAGGACAACTCCTTGGCTAATGTCACGAAACTGTTTACATCATGAACGGGACTGGTCGTGTAACATAGCGTCCCCTGTGCATGCTTACCGGTCGCCTTGGTGGCTTCTATCGCGGTTTGCAGATTGCGTACGTCGTTCAACGCATCGAAAATGCGAAAGACATCCATACCGTTTGCGGCGGCCCGTCCGATGAAGGCCTTAACGACATCGTCCGAATAATGGCGGTAACCAAGCAGATTTTGCCCGCGTAGCAGCATTTGCAGGCGCGTGTTCGGTAGCGAGGCTTTCAGTTTGCTGAGACGTTCCCATGGGTCTTCTTTTAGGAATCTCAAGCATGCGTCGAAAGTCGCACCTCCCCAGCATTCAAGCGACCAGTAGCCGATATTGTCAAGCATTTCACAAGCAGGGAGCATGTCTTCGGTACGCAGTCGCGTCGCGATCAGCGACTGATGAGCGTCGCGCAATATCACATCGGTAATAAAAACTTTTGGCATCTTTTTTCCTATAAAACCTTATCGGCTGTCAGTGGATAAATAGGTGTTTCCAATGCTGGTGCATGGGAACCGAGAATACAAGTGCTACAATCCAGTATGAGAGGCCATTGCCGCGGCGACGACACTGGCGAGAACTTCCGGGCGTGGCTTATTCGAATAATTAATTAATTCACTATATTTTTCGACAAAGCCGGTATTGAAACAGGCTGTGCGGAATTCGGGGTGTTTCAGTATCTGTAGATAATACGGAATCGTCGTTTTGATGCCGAACAAGCCCATGTCTTTTAGTGCTCGTTCGCCGCGCTGAATGGCATCTTCCCAGGTTAACGCATTGACGATGACTTTTGCGACCATCGAATCATAAAAAGGCGGAATTTCGTAGCCGGTGTAAATTGCGGTGTCGGTGCGAACGCCCGGTCCGCCCGGCGCATAATAACGCGTAATCTTGCCAAAGCTCGGTAGGAAGCTGTTTTTCGGATCTTCGGCATTGACGCGAAACTGGATGGCATAACCGCGTCGAACGATTTCGTGTTGTTTGAACCTTAGCGGTAAGCCCGCCGCGATACGGATCTGTTCTTCGACGATATCGACACCGGTCACGGTTTCGGTGATCGTGTGTTCGACTTGAACGCGCGTGTTCATTTCCATGAAATAAAAGCGGTCGTTGTCGTCGAGCAGGAACTCGACGGTGCCGGCATTGGTATAGCCGACCGATTTTGCGGCGATTACGGCCAAGCCGCCGATGTATTGGCGTTGCGCTTCGTCGAGTTGGGGCGACGGCGCAATTTCAATCAGTTTTTGATTGCGGCGCTGGATTGAGCAATCGCGTTCGTAGAGGTGTATCGCATTGCCGTGGTGATCGGCCAGAACTTGTACTTCGATATGCTTCGGGTTAACGATGCATTTTTCAAGAAATACGTCGGCGCTGCCGAAGGCTTTGGTCGCCTCAGAGATCACGCGGCTGTAATTGCGTTGCAGTTCGTCAGCATTGTCGCAGCGGCGTATGCCACGGCCGCCACCGCCGGAAGTCGCTTTCAGCATGATCGGGTAACCGATTGTCTCGGCCACCTCTAATGCGTCTTCAACCGATTCGAGATTGCCGTCCGAGCCCGGCGTGACGGGAATGCCGGCTGCGACCATCGCTTTGCGTGCTTCGGTTTTATCGCCCATGCGATGTATCACTTCCGCATCGGGACCGATGAAGATCAAGCCGCGTTCCTTGCAGGCTTTCGCGAACAAAGTGTTTTCAGACAAAAAACCGTAGCCCGGGTGAATGGCATCGCAGCCAGTAGCTGCCGCCAGATTAACCAAGGCATATATATTGAGATAACCGGCCATCGGTTCGCTGCCGATACAATAGGATTCATCGGCTTTTTTCACATGTAAGGCGAAACGGTCGGCTTCCGAATAAATCGCGACTGAACGAATGCCCATTTCGGTGCAGGCGCGGATGATGCGCACGGCGATTTCGCCGCGGTTGGCAATCAGTATCTTACGTAACATAGGTTAGACGTACCCCGAAATTTAGGATGGGAATTAAAGACTAGTGAAGGATTTTACAGATTTAAGTAGGTGTATATCTTAATTAATTTTAAAGAAAGATTTAAGTGATTATTTTTTTAAATTGGGCGAACGCAAAATATAACTTTTGCACATCAAATTTCGGCATTGGTTTATGGCGGCGATGGATTTTGATTCATGCACAATCGGTATTTCTGGCGGTTAGATCTATAATGTCTTTAACCGCTTTGAAATTTGTTTATACTTAAACGACTTATAGAGATTAACCTAGAATAAATCCTTGCAGCGTAGTCGTTCGGTGAACTCATCTACCGGTAGCGGTTTGCTGAAATAATAGCCTTGTATTTGATCGCATTGATTATTCAGTAAAAATTCCAATTGATCGCGTGTTTCGACGCCTTCGGCAATGGTTTTAAAACCGAGGCTTTTGGCCATGCCGATGATGGCCCTGACAATCGCTTCGTCTTCCGGATCGCGGCTCAGTTCGCGTACGAATGATTGATCGATTTTTAGCTTGTTTATTTGGAAACGTTTGAGATAAGCGAGCGACGAATAACCGGTTCCGAAATCGTCGATCGAAAGTGAGACACCGAGTTTGTGAAACTGATTGAGTAGGCTGATCGTCCGTTCGGAGTTTTCCATTGCGATACCCTCGGTCAATTCCAGTTCCAGCATTGCTGGGTCGATCCGGTTCATCAGTAATTCTTGGACGACTTTTTCATAGAGAGAAGCTTGCTGAAATTGCAAGCCCGATAGGTTGACCGAAACTGGAACGACGGCAAGTCCTTCAGCTTGCCAAATGGCTATTTGGTGAATTGCGGTTTTTAGTACCCAATCGTCTATTTTCAAGATCAAGTCGCTTTCTTCGGCGACCGGAATGAACTGTCCCGGCGGAATCATGCCTTTTTCGGGATGTTGCCAGCGGACCAACGCTTCGCAACCGATAAGGGTTGAATTTTTCGCATCTAACTGTGGTTGATAATAGAGCAGCAGTTCATTTCGCTCAATTGCTTGACGTAGTTCATTTTCGATTTGTAGTAGACGACTGGCTTGTTCGTGCAATTGTCGTGTGAAAAACTGAAAATTGTTGCGACCGGTTCCCTTTGCACGGAATAAAGCGGCGTCGGCGGCTTGCGACAGCTGTTCGAAGTTGTCGCCGTCTTGCGGAAATTCGGCAATGCCAATACTGGCTGTCAGTATCAAACGTTGATCTTCGATAACGAAAGGCTGGGCAACCAGTTGGAGTATGGTTTGGGCGACATGGGCGACGCTTTCGGTATCGGTGTCCGGCAGTAATAAAATAAACTCATCACCGCCTTGTCGGCATAATGTATCGTTAGGGTGTAAGTGATCGATTAGACGACCGGCTATTTCCACCAGCAATCGGTCGCCGATACTGGGGCCTAGTGAATCGTTGATGATTTTGAAGCGGTCGAGATCGATAAACATCAATGCAATATGGGCCTTCGTTTGTCTGGCACCAGTTATCGCCAGTTCCGTTCTGTCGCGGAGCAGATCGCGATTAGGCAATTGAGTCAATGTGTCGAAATGGCTCAGAAATTTGATACGTTCTTCAGCCGCTTTGTGGACGGTCAGATCGCTCATGATGCCGATATGGTGAGTAATTTGGCCTTGCGGGTTTCGGATGACGCTGATTGAGAGCCACTGTGGATAAAGCTCGCCGTTTTTTCGGCGATTGATGACTTCGCCTTGCCAGTGTCCTTGATGATGGATTTCTTCCCAGATGTTTTCGTAAAATGTCTTATCCTGCAAACCCAACGCAATCAGACGAGGGCTCTTGCCAAGTGCTTCCTCGGCTGAGTAACCACTGAGTTTGATATAGGTGGGATTAGCCGAAATAATGTTGTTATCGGCGTCGGTGATGATGATGCCTTCGTGACTCGATTCAAAGACTTGCGCGTGGAGTCGTAATTGTTGTTCCGCATTGATGCGCGCAGTGACGTCGTGGGCAAGAATAATTTCTGCATTGTGGTTTTCGAATGTTAGCCTGTGGCCTGTTATTTCTGCCCAGATTAAGCAGCCGTCCTTCTTACGATGCCGCCAAATGGACGTTTCGTTGTATTGATTCATGGTTAGAGCGGTTTGCTGGATATTCGCTTGCGGTTTTTCGATGTCTTCGAAGGGGCGAATATCGGCTATCGTCATGCTTAGGAATTCTTCTTGACTATAACCGTAATGTGTGACTGCGGCATCATTGACGGCAAGGAAAGCCAAGCTATCGAGATCGTAGACCCACATCGGTAGAGGATTAGCTGCAAAAAGTTGACGATAGCGCGCTTCACTCTCCCGTAAAGCTTCTTCGGCAGTTTTGTGTTCCGTGATGTCCTGAATGGTACCGATCATCCGCAGTGGTTCGCCGTTTCCTGTGGTTTCGAGCATACCTGTTCCAAATATCCAGCGGCTTTTGCCTTTTATTGGCCGTGTTCTGAATTCGATGCCTTCGGGTTGTTGTCCGGCCAAGCAGGCAGATATCCAAGTCTGCATCGTTTCGATATCGTCGGGATTAAGTCGTTGAAGAAAGTGATTAATGTTGAGCGGGTCACTTTCAGGCGAAAGACCCAATAACCGATAGGACTCTTCGGTCAAAATGACCTGGTTGCTTGGTATTTCGACAACCCAGCTGCCGATATGAGCGAGGGCTTGCGACTCGGCTAGCAGACGAGCTTGTTCATGGACTTTGTCTTCCGCTAGTTTTTGCTCAGTGACGTCTAGCCAGGTCCCGATAATTTCCGGAAGTTGGCCTGTATTATCCCGATTTAGGATCAATTGATCATGAACCCAAATGTAATGACCTTCGGCATGCAAGAATCGGTATTGGTAATTAATCTTGCTATGCTTCAGTAAACGTTGTCGTGGTTGTAACGCGATTTGTTTATCATCCGGATGAATATGATTGATCCAGAATCCAGTGGCGCGCCATTCTTCAGGCGCATAGCCGGTCATGTTCTGCACGGTTGCGCTAATAAAATCGATCACAAAATCGTTCGATTCAAGAGATTGAGGTTTTAGCGCATAAATGATGGCCGGGTTCACATCGATAATGTGTTTGATTCGCCGATAAGCATCATACAATTGTTGCTGTAGTTGTAGCCTCTGGTTTTCTCGGTCGACATTGCCCAGAGCAAAGCTAATATCGATGGCCATTTCATTGAGCAAATTCACGACGTCATCATCAAAGGCATCGCGTTGGTCGTGATAAACCGTCAGTACCGCAAAAGCTTCACCATTACGTTGAATAGGGAATGCGGCACCCGAAGCCCAGCTAAATTGCCAGTATTGAGTCATCGGATCGTTAGTATAGTCACTGATTATGATAGCGCGGTTTTCACGTATTGCCTTACCCGTGGGGCCAAGGCCTTCCGGAATTGAAGGATCGGAAGATAATACAATGTCTTCAAGGTATTCTATTCCGTCGCCAAATGCGGCGACGGATATGATTCGAGAACCCACTTTGTCGAGTTGACCAACCCAGGCAAGTGACATGCCGCCGAACTCAACGGCACATCGACAGACTAATTGAAACAAATCGACCTGATTTCCCGTGCGCACGATGGCTTGATTCGTTTCGCTGAGAGCTTGGTAGAGCCTTGTTA
>SLIO01000295.1 GCA_007135635.1 Methylomicrobium sp.
CGTGAATACGTCCCTGTAGGCTCGACGGCGGCTCGAACGCCAAGGATGGCGTGAATGCAGATTTTGCAGGAGCAAAAATCTGCCCTGCCGCCGACGCCTGTCGGTCGAGCAACCGCACCCTATTCGGAACCGGCATTTTTGCTGCTGAGCTTTTGCATATCGAAAAATTAGATAAGGAATGCAAAACTGCGAACTTTCACAGTAACATTTCCGCTAACCTTTTGGGTGAACGAAAATTCGATACAAACGCAAAACAAGTTATTGAATTAACTTCATATTCTTCATGATCTTTATGGTGAAATGATTTTTTTAGGATTATGCTGGTGTTCTAATCAGGAAACCCGCTGGCTCCCGAGTCCAAATAACACTGGGCTTCGCTACAGGCTCTGAGGACAAACAATGAAGTCGATATTTCGCTGCCTACCAAAATACGCGTCGGGTGGCGCATACGATTCCATTCATAAGCTTTGAAAGGGTGTCCGTGTCCACCTTCACCCAAATGATCGTTGATAACCTTAAGCCCTGCGGAGATGACCCCGTCTTGTTTGGGTTGATATTCAAGCTGCACTAAAGTGGAAACGGCCAATGCTGCGTCGAATACATTCAGAGTCTGACTGATAAGATCGTCCTTACAATATTGCAGGGTTATTTCTCGCATCGTTTCGACCTTTCGCTCGGGATCGAAAAGCTGCAGCTCTTCGGCACTGAGCGTGCGGTAAGTTTGATAGAAACGCCCTAAGTAATAGGTATAGATTTCAGGCAGATAATAAATGAAAGCGCTCTCATGACGGAAGTTGCCACTCACAAACGCGCGAAAGTGAAAATCGAGCAGTTTATGCAAAAAGATCAAGTTTTCTCCCATCAATGCATGCCATTGCCGCCGGTTGATGAGAATGGAATCCAATATATCCATGTTATGGCCCGGACAAATTTCATTGCCTAATACTTCTCGGTGAATGTTTCCGTCGGCGTCGGTAAATGTTTTATCAAACCAGATCGGTACGGCTCCGTCATAATCCAACGGGCGGGCTAGTTTTATGGTAGGCAAATTTGATTCATAGCTTCCGCCAACCTGGTATTCGCCAATGATCTCTATCCAGGGAAAAGCCAACATAGATTCACATTCGGCAAGTAATGAACGATCGGCTTGCAAGTTTTCTCTTTGTACAAAGTTAAGCCATTTTCTGGCCACGGCTAGTGCCAGAAATGTCGTGTCCGTATCGGGCACATAATCGCCAAATCCCAGTTCCCGTTTTTTTTGCCAAGACTTGTCGGATAATCGGCATAATTGTCTGCCTTCGGCATCGACTGGAAGGCAAGTTATCGCAGGATGCCGGATATGCTTGTTAGGGGTTTTTAACCACTCACGGCTTGTGCGCAACGAATAATGGAGTAAGTTTTCCAAAATCGGGATAAGTCGCTCGTTATATTGTCGGTGTGCGGCATTCGATTCCAAAAAAACGAGCAAGTTCTCGAAAAAGTTAACGTCAGAAAAAGCAATTCTGTGCCAGATCCAGGAAAATCGTGCCGACATTGGCTCGCAAATGCCCCGGTAAGGTTTACGGAACCATTTGAGTCGATGCGGGCTACACATTAAAAAACAGCGGATTAATGCAAATAACAGCGTAATGTTTTTATATTCGTAAGAGCCTACGCCTTGAAGTACATCTAAAAAGTTTTTACCGTCCATATGGTCGTCGCCCGATAATTGGACTTGAGCTCCGACCGGAAACCATGGGTCGTTTTTATCTTGACCCCAAACACGAAAGATATCTTCAAGACAAGCATCGATAATGATTTGGCAGTCGACTTGAGATGGTTTTGCTTGACTCGAATTGCTTGGGTCGCGGATCTGCCAATCGCGATTTTCGATGGTGTCGAGCAGGCGCGCCAATGGCTGAAAAGTCGATGTTATCCATTGTTTGTTTTGCCATTGCTCGGTACTGGCTTGCATGGCTTCCTGCATCATAGATTGATAGACAGGGATTTGTTCAAAATTGATACTGGGGTGACGGCAGCCTTTTAGAAAAAAATATTTTAGCGCAGGATGTCCGATCGTTTTTTTATAGGTCAGTCTAAGGTTTTGTCCGGGGGTGCTTGGGGATTCGGTTTTTAGGATGGGGTAGTCGCAAATGTCATAGAGTGTTGCGTTTTTTGTCACTAATATCTCCATTTAGTTGTGTTTTAACAATGCGTAAGGTTTGTTTTTTGGCAATCTTGGCGGTTTGAAGGGCTATATCTTAGGATTTCGTGATAAATAACATCCTGGAACTATGGGCTTTGTTGAGGGTTCGGTAACTCGCTTGACAGGACGCCGTGAATACGTCCTTGTAGGCTTGACGGCGGCTTTCCCTGTCGCCGACACCTGCCAATCGAGCTACCGAACCCTCCATAAAATAAGGAAGTTATTTTCGACCAAATCCTTAGTAAAAATTTTGAAAAAGAGGGGTTAGGCGAGGTTATTTAAATAAATCTCCCCCTTTTTCAAGAGGAGGTAAATTAACAATCCATTTTAAATGCAGGGGTCTGAACAGTTACAGCTCTTATAAATTATTAGAGCATCGCTGTTGCTTGATCGCCCAGGCGACGTCGACCGCCTGCTTATTTTCTTTGATATCGTGGACGCGGAATAGCTTGACGCCGGCCATGACGCCCAATGCCGTAGTGACGGCGGTGGCGGTGATCAACTCGGTGGGTTCGGCGACATCTAAAATCGAACCCATGAAGCGCTTACGGCTAGTGCCCAGCAAAACCGGATAACCGCTTTCGACGAAGCGATCCAAGTGCGCCAATAAATCCAAATTGTCTTGTTTGCGTTTACCGAAACCGATGCCGGGATCAATCGCAATAGTGCTTCGATCAACGCCTTGTTCGATTGCTTGATTGATGCGCTGCATCAAATGATTCAGCACTTCACCTACGACGTCTTGGTAATGAGGCTTATCCTGCATCGTTTTGGGTGTGCCTTGTTTGTGCATCAAGATGATCGGAGCCTGTCGTTTTGCGGCCAGATCAAAGATCATGGCGTCGTCTTCGCCGGCCGAAATATCGTTGATGATATCGGCGCCTACCGACAGGGCCGCTTCGGCGACCGGGCTCTGTGTCGTATCAATGCTGATCAGTATATCCGAAGCAATATGTTTTTGGATGGCTTCGATGACCGGCACGACGCGGTCGATTTGTTGCGCGGCGCTCACCGGTTCGGAGCCGGGGCGGGTCGATTCGCCGCCGATATCGATGATGTCGGCGCCTTCGGCGAGCATTTTTTGGCATTGCTCCAATGCTTTATCAAGGCTGTAATGCCGCCCGCCGTCGGAAAAGC
>SLIO01000153.1 GCA_007135635.1 Methylomicrobium sp.
AAAATCAGATAAACTTAATATTTCGATTGTGTTGTCATTTGCCGACGTGATGAGTATGGATAAACAAAATACCTTTGATTTATTGGTTAAGGAGTTCAAGCTTAAACCTTCGGATTACTATTTCCTAGATCTTATCCCGTTAATTGAAATGATATGGGCCGACGGCGAAAATCAACCGGCCGAGCTGGCATTGCTGTATCAATTCACGATAGAACACATTGCGCATCTCGACCGCGCGGCGGGAATTCCATTGATATCGACCGATGATGCCAATGATTTTTTAGAACGCTTCGCACACCAACGACCGCCGCAAAGACTGCTCGACGCGCTGAACGAATTGGTCGTCGGCTCGTCCCTATCGGCCGATCCCGAGCGGAGCCGAAGTATTCTGAAATATTGCATGGATATCGCCGCTGCTTGCACGACACAGTACCCCTATGCTTTGCGCGGCCGTATTATCGATAGTGAAAAAGCGCTGCTCTATAAACTCTTTGCCGCGTTTCGGAATATAGAATCCTTGGACGCTAACTGAGCTAGATTCCAACCGAGAGAAGCTAACGAAGTGTTTCCTGGTTTCCACGGCGGAGCGTGGAAACCAGGAAAAAGCCGAAAACCTAAACGAGAACATCTATGGAAACCTTCGAAAATATTGTTGCGACTTTGTCGGGTTGGGTCTGGGGGGCGCCAATGCTCATTTTGCTGGTTGGTACCGGGCTGTATTTGACTATTCTGTTGCGTGGCTTGCAATTTAGAGCGCTCGGCCACGCATTAAAACTGATTTTCGATAAGGATCATCAAGGGGTCGGTGACATCAGTCATTTTGCCGCCTTGACCACTGCGTTGGCGGCCACGGTCGGCATCGGCAACATCGTCGGCGTGGCAACCGCGATCACACTGGGTGGGCCAGGCGCGGTATTTTGGATGTGGATGACCGGCATCGTCGGCATGGCGACCAAGTATGCCGAAGCGGTATTGGCGGTTAAATATCGCGAGCAAGGTAAGCATGGCATGCGCGGCGGCCCGATGTATTACATTGCGAATGGCGCTGGGCTACCTTGGTTGGGCAGACTTTTTGCGCTGTTTACGGCCGGCGCGGCGTTCGGTATCGGCAACATGACGCAAGCCAATTCTGTCGCGGTTATGCTCGATAATGTCTTCGGCGTTGAAACCTGGGTGACCGGTGTTGTGTTGATGTCGTTGACCGGCTTCGTGCTGATCGGAGGCATTCGTTCTATCGGGCGGTTTACATCGTTGTTGGTGCCGTTCATGATCGTGCTCTATATCGGCGCCGCACTGACCGTTATCGCGATCAATATCAGTGAAGTACCGGACGCGTTGCGTTTAATTTTTTATCACGCTTTTAATCCGATTGCGGCGGGCGGCGGGTTTGCCGGTACCAGTATCGCCGCCGCTATCCGCTTCGGCGTGGCGCGTGGAGTGTTTTCCAACGAATCGGGGCTCGGTTCGGCGCCGATAGCGGCGGCAGCCGCTCGGACTTGCGATCCGGTCAAGCAAGCGCTGGTATCGATGACGCAAACGTTTATTGATACTTTGCTGGTGTGTACAATCACCGCGCTGGTTATTCTAACCGCGACTCCGTGGACCGAGGGTGTCGGAGCAGGTGTGTTGACTAGCTTGAGTTTTGCCGAGACGCTGGGTAGCACGGGCACGCTAGTCGTTACACTGGCGACAGTATTATTCGCGTTTTCGACGTTGATCGGTTGGAGTTATTACGGTGAAAAAGCCGTTGAATATTTGCTCGGCGCGCGAGTCATCGTGCTTTATCGCGTTGTCTTCGTTGCCGTTATCGTGATCGGCGCGACGATGCAGCTGGAATTGGTGTGGAATTTCTCGGACCTGATGAATGGCTTAATGGCTATGCCTAATCTGATAGGGCTGTTGCTACTCTCTAAGGTTGTGCGCGCTGAAACGCGGCGCTATTTTAACGTTCGCATCATTACTCCTTTTTGATCGAAAAACCGTCTATGAATAAAAGATGTGAGGTGTGTCTATCGAGGACCGCCGTGAACCCGTCCATGGGAGCTTGACGGCAGCTCCAAGGAAAGCGTGAATGCAGATTTTGCATGGAGCAAAAATCTGCCCTGCTGCCGACATCCTCGCTAGACACATCCCATACCTTCATAAAGTTAGCCAATTTTTGAGTATAAAGAGAGTATATCCCGGAGCGAAGGCGGCGAGTCTACTTTATACTTTGCTGGTGGAACGACTGTTTAGGAAAAGATTGAAAATAGTCATTTTTTTGGCAAAGGTTTTCAGGAGTTCTTCTAAAGTCATGATATATAAGTATAAGTTGATTATGGTTTGTTTATTGCTAAATTAATGAATTGAGACAGTAGGTTAAATATATGGCGGAAAATAATCAAAAAGCGGAAGGCGAGAAGAAATCATCTAAGAAGCTCATTGTCATCATGCTGGCTGTGTTGCTGGTATTGGCGGGCGCGGGCGGCGCTTATTTTTTTCTTGCCGGTGATGATCCCGAGAATGTGGCCGACGTTGAAGAGACCGAACAGGAACCTGAAGCTAAGCCCGAGGTTTTTTATTACGATTTTAGTAAACCGCTGATTGTAAATTTTCCTACGGGTTCGAGAATGCGGTTAATGCAGGTCTCTATATCGTTGCTGGTTGATAGTCAAGAAGCCATAGAAGACTTAAAAAAACACGATCCTATGATTCGAAATAATCTCTTAATGTTGATTAGCGCGCAAAGCTCCGATGAACTCAATTCTCGGGAAGGTAAGGAAAAGCTAAGGCAGGCGATGCATGCGGAGGTGAGTACGGTCTTGGAGAAAATGACCGGCAAACACGCTGTCAAGGAAGTGTTTTTTACTTCATTTGTGATGCAATAATTATGTCTACTGCCGATCTACTTTCGCAAGAAGAAATCGATGCTTTGTTGCACGGTGTCGACGATGGCGAAATCGAAACCGAGACCGATGATGTAGAGGAATACGCTGGCGCGAGAAGTTACGATTTTACCAGTCAGGAGCGCATTGTTCGCGGCCGAATGCCGACGCTGGAGATGATCAATGAACGTTTCGCACGTTATTTTCGAATCACCTTGTTCAATTTTTTGAGACGTTCGGCGGAAATTTCGATTTCAGGTATACAAGTACAAAAATTTTCCGAATATGTTCAGAGTTTGTTTGTACCGACCAATCTGAACATTGTTAGATTTTTGCCTCTGAAAGGCCGTGCCCTGATCGTTATGGAGCCGCGCTTGGTCTTTACCGCGGTGGATAATTATTTCGGTGGTACCGGGCAGTTTTATAACAAGGTTGAAGGCCGTGAATTTACGCCG
>SLIO01000306.1 GCA_007135635.1 Methylomicrobium sp.
CCCTTTATGCGGTAATAGTTGGAGACACTCAGCACTTGGGAAGGCACGTAAGCTAGCCTTATCAGAATTACTTCATTGGAATAAAAAAGGGCGGATTGTATCCGCCCTTGATGCATTGTTTAGTAATGGAGGTGAGATATTAAGGTGTTAAGCCTTCACCTACGGTGATTACTTTCAATGCGTTGGTTCCGCCTTGAACGCCGGTAAGATCGCCTTTGGTGATAATAAATTTATCGCCGTTTTTCGCTTGATGGCGTTTTCTTAGCTGATTGACGATCTCGCGGTTGACTTCGGCATGATCCGGCTCTTTCAGATGCTTGTCGAAGTAGAACGGAAAAACGCCTCGGTAAAGCGTCACCTTGCCTAAGGTTTTTTCCTGACTGCTAAATGCGAAGATAGGAATTGCCGAGCTGATCCTAGACATCCATAACGGTGTCGATCCGGACTCGGTCAATGCCGCTATGCCGTCAATCGTCGTATGATTGGCCATATACATCGCAGACATCGCTATGGCTTCATCAATTCGTTGGAATTGCAAATCCATACGATGCTTCGACACTCGAACGCTAGGTTGTTTCTCGGTTTCTTCACAAATCCGTACCATCGCTTCGACCGCTTTCACTGGATATTTGCCGGAAGCGGTTTCGGCCGATAGCATGATCGCATCGGTACCGTCGACGACTGCATTCGCAACGTCGAAGACTTCAGCACGAGTCGGAATCGGATTTTCGATCATCGATTCCATCATTTGCGTCGCGGTAATTGCTATGCGGTTTAGCTCGCGTGCGCGGCTGATCAAGCGTTTCTGCGCGGCTGGAAGGTTAGCGTCCCCGATCTCGACACCTAAATCGCCTCTCGCCACCATGATAGCATCGGATGCCAGGATAATTTCATCCATCGCATCCATTGCTTCGGCGCGCTCGACCTTCGCGACGATGCCGGCATAGCAACCTTCCGCCATCAACAATTCGCGGGCTTCGTTCAAGTCGGCTGCACATCTAGGAAAAGACACAGCAACATAATCGCAATCAATTTTCGCAATCGTTATGATGTCTTCCTTGTCTTTTTCGGTCAAAGCCGCGGCAGAAAGCCCGCCACCCATCAAATTGATGCCTTTGTTGTTGGATAGGTCGCCGCCGACGACTACTTTGCAATTAACGCGTTTACCGTCGGTATCGACAACGTCTAAAACGACACGGCCATCATCTAAGAGCAAACGACTACCGCTGCGCACTTCGCTTGCCAGTGGTTCGTAGGTGATGCCGACTTGCGTATTGTCTCCGTCGCTCTCTCCTAGGTCGATATCCAGGGCAAAATCCTGACCTTCATCAAGCCATACTTTCGTATCCTTGAATCGTGCGATACGGATTTTCGGGCCTTGTAGATCGGCTAATATGCCGACGCGGCGTCCGGTTTTGCGGTTTAATTCGCGAACTTTGTTGGCTCGGTCAATGTGATCTTGCGCCGAGCCGTGCGAAAAATTCATGCGAACCACGTCGATGCCGGCTTTGAACAAGTTTTCGAGGACCCCGGGTTTATCCGTTGCGGGGCCCAAAGTGGCCAGTATTTTGGTTCTTCGTAGTAACATTAGTGCCCTTTATTTTGCGTTGCACAAAGCAACAGTGGTATCCAGCATACGATTCGAGAAGCCCCATTCGTTGTCGTACCAAGCCAAAACTTTAACGAAGTTGCCTTGATTGACTTTGGTTAATGACGATTCATAGATAGATGATGCTGGATTATGGTTGAAGTCGATAGAAACCAATGGCTTGTCGTTATAAGCCAAGATGCCGTTTGATTTTTCCGAAGCGGATTTCAGGATGCTGTTGATTTCATCTACGCTGGTATCTTTTCCAGCTGTAAAGCATAAATCGACGACCGAAACGTTAATAGTCGGTACGCGCATGGCGAAGCCGTCCAGTTTACCGGCCAATTCCGGCAGAACCAAACCGACAGCCGCGGCTGCGCCGGTTTTGGTTGGGATCATCGATTGTGTCGCGGAACGAGCGCGACGTAAATCGCTGTGATAAACGTCGGTCAATACTTGGTCGTTGGTGTATGCATGAATCGTAGTCATCAGTCCGTGTTTGATGCCGATCGTATCGTTTAAGGCTTTTGCCAAGGGTGCCAAACAGTTAGTGGTACAAGACGCATTGGAAATAATCGTGTCGGATGCTTTTAAGATGTCGTGATTGACGCCGTAAACGACCGTCGCGTCGATATCGTTGCCGCCGGGAGCCGAGATGATCACTTTTTTCGCGCCTGCAGTGATATGAGCCGAAGCCTTGGCTTTGCTGGTAAACAGGCCGGTACATTCATGAACGACGTCTATGCCCAGTTCGCCCCAAGGCAATTTGGATGGATCGCGTTCGGAAAATACTCGAATTTTATCGCCGTTGACGATCATGTAATCGCCGTCGACACCGACTTCACCAGGGAATTTTCCGTGCGCGGTATCGTATTGAGTGAGGTGAGCATTGGTAGCGGAATCGCCCAAGTCGTTGATTGCGACTACTTGGATTTCACCGTTGCGGCCAGATTCATACAATGCACGAACGATATTTCGTCCAATACGACCATAGCCGTTGATTGCGACTTTAATTGACATAAAAGTTCTCCGGTAATGTGAGGTTGATTTTCAGGTGGGCGCCGATTGATTTCTGATCAGCGTACGGCGTCAAAGTATAGCAAAATTAGCTATATTTCGTCCATGTATAAAGGGTTTCTAAAACAAATCGCCGTCTTGGAATTGTGGAAGTTTTCGGTAGGTTTTGTGAATTTTCGTTAAACTCACTTCGCATTCAAAGCCAAGTATTTTGATTGCTGTAATCATCAGCTTTTCGGCAATTACGGAGATGTAGAGCATATGAAGCGGAGAGAATTTATAAAAAAAGCGGGGGTGAGTTCGGCTGCGGCAAGTGTTGTAGCATTGACAGCCACTGAAATCAGTAAGGCTGACGCGGCTTTCAAATGGAAGTTGGTTACGGCTTGGCCGAAAAATTTTCCAGGCTTAGGGCATGGCGCTAACTTATTGGCGCAAATGATCACCGATATGAGCGGGGGGCGAATCAACGTCAAAGTCTATGGGGCTTCAGAATTGGTGCCTGCCTTTGAAGTGTTTGATGCGGTAGCTAAGGGAACCGCCGAGATGGGCCATTCCGGATCTTATTATTGGAAGGGTAAGTCGGAAGCGGCACAGTTTTTTTCGGCGGTGCCTTTCGGCTTTACGGCCCAAGAAATGAATGCTTGGTTGTATTACGGCGGTGGTTTGGAGTTGTGGCAAGAGCTTTACAAGCCGTTCGGTTTGA
>SLIO01000433.1 GCA_007135635.1 Methylomicrobium sp.
AAGATATGCTGCCGATCTGTGAAAAACTCGATAAAATCGGTTACTGGTCATTGGAAACTTGGGGCGGCGCCACATTCGACGCCTGCATCCGTTATTTGGGCGAAGACCCATGGGAGCGCCTTCGTCAACTGAAGGCCGCAATGCCCAACACCCCGCAACAAATGCTGTTTCGCGGCCAAAATATTCTTGGTTATCGGCATTATGCCGACGATGTCGTCGACAAATTCGTCGAACGCTGCGCAGTAAACGGCATCGACGTCTTTCGAATTTTCGACGCGATGAACGATATGCGTAATATCGAACGCGCGGTAAAAGCGGTGCTGGCCACGGACAAACATGCCCAAGGCACCATTTCTTATACGGTCAGCCCGGTACATACGCTCGACATGTGGGTCGATCAAGGCAAGCGGATCGAAGACATGGGCGCGCATTCGGTATGTATCAAGGATATGGCCGGCTTATTGACGCCCTATGCCGCTTATGAATTAGTTGGCCGCCTCAAACAAAGCTTATCGATTCCGGTGCACTTACATTGCCATGCGACGACAGGACTCAGCGTCGGAACATTGATTAAAGCTGCGGAAGCCGGAATCGATAATGTCGACACGGCAATTTCCTCGCTTAGCATGACTTACGGACACAGTCCCACCGAAACTATGGTTGCCGCACTTGCCGGCCAACCACGAGATACCGGGCTCAACATCAAACAACTGGAAGACATTGCCGCCTATTTCCGCGACATCCGCAAAAGATACGCACGTTTCGAAGGCAATTTAAAAGGCGTCGATAGCCGCATTCTGACCAGCCAAGTACCCGGCGGAATGCTGACCAACATGGAAAGCCAATTAAAGGAACAAAATGCCGCCGACCGTTTCGATGAGGTCTTGGAAGAAATACCGCGAGTCCGAGAAGACCTGGGATTTATTCCACTGGTGACACCCACATCGCAAATCGTCGGCACACAAGCCGTCATCAATGTATTGACCGGCGAACGCTATAAAACCATCACCAAGGAATCCGCCGGTGTACTGAAAGGCGAATACGGAGCTACGCCGGCTCCGGTCAATGCCGAACTTCAAGCCAAGGTGCTGGACGGCGCAAAACCGATCACCTGTCGTCCAGCCGATTTGCTGGAACCCGAAATGGACAAATTAATCGAAGAAGTCCGCGCCAAAGCGAAAGCCGAAGGCGTGACATTAGCCGACAATCTCGAAGAAGACGCACTTATTTATGGATTATTCGCCCAAATCGGCTGGAAATTCATTAGCCATCGGGGCCAGGCAGATGCCTTCGAAGCTCCGCCTTCGAACGAAACCGAAGCCCCTGCTCAAACCGCACCGCAAAAAACCGCCGGTCAAACCGAAACTTACAGCGTCAACGTTGACGGCAAAACCTTTAATGTCTCGGTTGCACCGGGCGGAACAACATTCGACATCAAGCCGGCAACGACGCCATCGGAATCTGTTCAGCCAATCAGTTCCGGAGGTGCGGTCGTTCAAGCGCCGATGGCTGGTAATATACTGAAGGTCACTGTCGGTATAGGCAGCACGATAAAAGCCGGTGATGTGGTCGTGATCATGGAGGCAATGAAAATGGAAACCGAAGTTCGCTCCAAAACCAGCGGCACGGTATCTATCGTCCATATCAGGGAAGGTTCCGCGGTAACGGTCGGTGACGCCCTAATTACCTTATAAAGACCCAAGATCCGGAAACAAACCACCGTTCGTGCTTAGCACTACCAAAGCATGAACAGTCCTAGCCTTAACATCGCGCTGGCACTTTCCCTAAATCCAACACCTACTTTAAATCAGGATCAAGACGCGCCGGATGAGGATAAATAGAAGCGCTCTTCAATTTATAATAAAAAAGCCCGGGTTAACGAATTCAGTCTATTTGCGTTTTCTAATTACTGGTCTTGTCTCTGCTAATGCGTGATGCACTTAACAATCATTCAGAATAAAAATCAACTTCAATCGAGATCATTTATGGAAAATTTAAATTCGCTCTGGCAAAGCACCGGGATCTACAACATCCAAACAGGCCAGGCTTTTATGATGATGGTAGGTTTTTTACTTCTTTTTTTGGCCATCAAGAAAGGCTTTGAGCCTCTATTACTATTACCGATCGGTTTCGGCGCCGTGCTGAGCAACATACCGATTGCAGACATGGCTGAAGAAGGCGGACTCTTATACTATATATACTTCGGCATTAAAACCGGAATATTTCCATTATTGATCTTCATGGGTGTCGGCGCGATGACCGACTTCGGACCGATGCTGGCCAATCCGAAAACTTTATTATTAGGCGCTGCGGCCCAGTTCGGAATTTTTTCGACGCTGCTAGGCGCATTGGCTTTAAACATGGTTCCCGGCCTCGAGTTTTCGCTTAAGGATGCCGCGGCGATTGCCATTATCGGCGGTGCCGACGGGCCTACGGCCATCTATGTTGCTTCGAAGCTAGCTCCCGACTTGCTTGGTGCGATCGCTGTTGCCGCTTATTCCTACATGGCACTGGTCCCGCTCATTCAACCACCGATCATGCGAGCACTAACCACAGAAAAAGAGCGCATGATCGAGATGGAGCAACTCAGAGCAGTCAGTAAATCCGAAAAAATCTTGTTCCCGCTGCTACTATTGCTATTAACCGCCTTACTGCTTCCTTCTGCCGCACCACTGGTGGGTATGTTTTGTTTGGGCAATCTAATGAGTACTTGTGGGGCGGTCGACCGTCTTAGCAAAACCGCGCAAAACGAGTTGATCAACATCGTCACGATTTTCTTGGGCCTTTCGGTCGGATCGAGACTAAGCGCCGAAGCCTTTCTGAAATTCGAAACTCTCGGTATTTTAGGCTTGGGCGCAATTGCTTTTTGCATCGGGACTGCCGCCGGCGTCATCATGGCAAAAATCATGAATAAATTCAGCAAAACACCGGTCAACCCGCTAATAGGCGCAGCCGGTGTTTCAGCAGTACCAATGGCGGCCAGGGTCGCCAATAAGCTGGGCCTTGAAAGCAACCCTCATAATTTCCTACTGATGCATGCGATGGGACCGAATGTTGCCGGCGTGATCGGCTCCGCCGTCGCGGCCGGGATTTTGTTGAGCTTGGTTGATTGATAGCCGAATCATTAAGTTGAATTGGAATTATTCAGCATAAGTCATCCTAAAAAGAGCAGTTGAGAGCCTCAAACTCCCGTTCGCCCTGAGCCCTTCGGCTACGCTCAGGAGAGCCCTGTCGAAGGGTGAACGGGAGTTTGAGGCTTCACCAGGTCGGTGAAAGTGTTGTAGACCCTTCATGCTT
>SLIO01000145.1 GCA_007135635.1 Methylomicrobium sp.
GTATCTAGCCACTGTTTGGTGATGCGTTTGAGTTGGCCAAACAGGTGAAGCTTGGGTTCGTCGCCGGGGTCGCGCCATTGGTGTACAGCAGGCGTTGAGTCATATGAAATAACAAAGTGGACATGCGCATGTCGCCGGTGTGGACCAAGTTAAGGTCCACGGATTCGCCGATGATGCCGGCATTTTGGGTAACGGAAGGCCCCACCAAATCAGGTGTTAATTGCAGGATGGAATCGGTATTGAATTCTGCTGTGAGACGTTCTTCCGGTAGTTCGACCCGGTAGCCCTGCACTCTGGGGAATTGAATGACCAATTGATCGCGATCAGGCCTGACCGCTTTGACTTGAATGGTTTGTCTGGGCGGTTGCGGAGGAGCTACAACGGGTTTGGCGGTGAAGTCGAACGGTATGCCCAGAACGTCGGCATATTCGACATTGAACCGGTTTTCTTCGTTGAGTTCATAAGATTGGCGGCGTAACGAACGACCAATCACTTGTTCGCAAAGTAATTGGGTGCCGAAAGCGCGAACACCCAAAACGTGAATTACCGTGTTGGCATCCCAACCCTCGGTTAGCATGGAAACTGAAACCACACAGCGAATGGATTCGCCTAATCGGCCTTCCTTGCCGACGGTGTTCATCACTTCACGTAATAGCTCTTGATCGGATAGATTCTCGGCCTGTTTGCGGTCGCCGGTACGCTCGATGATTTCGCGTCGGAAGCGTTCGATTTCATCACTGGCCATATTGCGAAAATTGTTGTCGAGCGCTTCGCCGGATTCGAGCTGCTCACTGTCGATGAGCAACGTATTGGGCCGGGCTAACTGATTGCCATGTTCGTCGAAGTTACGAAACAGTGGCAATCGGCCATTCACAATACCGGATGAGCCATCCTGGTTTTCCGGACGAAAACCGGAAATGTAGTCGTAAACCAGTTTAGATGTGCTGGTGTTGTTACAAACCACGATAAAACACGGCGACACTTTGATGCCGCTAGCCTGCCAGAGCTGGTAGGTCTCTTCGTAATGGCCGTAGAGCGCTTCCAGTGCGGTTTGTAATTCGACCGGAATACTTAAAGGATCAAGCGTTTTACCCTGGCCTCGTCCTTTTTTAGGCATTTTTTTGCCTATATGGTCCCATAGATTGCGAAATTTGGGCATTTCCGCTCCAGGAATATTGTCCGCAACCGGAACGCGCGGCAATTTGACGATGCCGCATTCGATGGCATCCATCAAGGAAAAATCGCTCATTGCCCAGGGAAATAGCGTGCCTTCGACATAACCCGACCCGCTGAGAAAGAACGGCGTTGCGGATAAATCCATTACGCGCTGAACGCCTAATTTACGATTGACGGTTTCTAGACCGGTAATCCAGAGTCGAGCGGCTTCGCGGTTTTTTTCGGCTTCTTTCTTTTCGTCACCTTTAAGACCCTCGTCATTTTGATTAGGCTTTTCACGATAGCAGTGATGGGCTTCGTCGTTGAGTACCATAATGTTTTTCATGCCCATCAATTCCGGCATGACGCGCTGCAGCATTTGGCCTTCCGTTTCGAGCGTACTTAACGCGTCGCCTCCACGACCTTGCAATAACCGTCTATTACCTTTGGATATTTCCAAGCGCTCGCGCAATTTGAAAACATGGTAATTGGTAATGACGATTTTGGCGCGTTCTATATCGCTCAGCATGTCGCCGGGCACAATTTCACGGCTTTGGTAGTAGCTATCGGGATCGTTGGGCTGCAGCACCCTTAAACGATCACGAATGGTTAATCCCGGTGTAACGATAAAAAAACCACGCGAGAAATTTTTGCTATTGGGACGGCGTACGGCGTTGACGGTTTGCCAAGCGATGATCATGGCTATCACTGTAGTCTTGCCTGCGCCGGTAGCACAAGCTTTAATGCCAAACGCATCAAGCCGGGGTTGGCGTTTTGATTGGCTATCTCCAAGTGCTGGATGAAGCGTTTGCCTTGTTTGCCGAGCTTGGGAGCGACTTCCGTCAACCAGATAGCCGTTTCCACGGCTTCTATCTGACAGAAAAACGGCTTCACGCCATTAAATGAGTGATGACGCCAGTGCTGAAGCAAACGTGCGGTTTCAGGCGTAACTAACCAACTCGTCGGATCCGGCAGCTTGCGCCAGTCATCTATGCTTTTACGCAATTCATTGATGATTGGGGTTGGGTCATAACGCTGATCGCTTGAAGAAATGGCATCGGTTTCCTCAAATTCGAATAGCTGAGCCTGCTCACCTACACCTTTCCGTTTCTTGGGTTTTGGGATGGGGGTAATAAATTCAGCCCGTCGGCGTTGCTCTACAATCTGCTGCGTGGGTTGGCCTTTATCATCGAGTTCCCAATGCCTTGCAGGATATTCGTAAGTCGAATTGAGGACGGGCTTGGTTATCAAGTGTCGGCCGAAGCTTCGAGGCAAACGCTAAACGTTTAACACGCCGACTTTTAGCCGAACTATAAAGTGCGGCGCATAGTATGTCAAAAAACAACACACGCCGTCGATATAAGCTTAGGCCATAAGCCCTATATGTTTAAGGATAAATTTTCATTTGGTTGCGATTATAGTCATCGCACTTCAAATTTCGTTTTTTGCCCCTCTCTCCCTGAGGCACTGCTATTAACCTAAAAAATCAGTTGCGCATTCTAAATTCCGTTCGCCCTGAGCAAAGCAAGCTCACTTAAACGATTTTTCAATCAAAAGGCAGTAGCCTAAGGTTTCCTGCCGCTCAGAGCATCTTGACCGAACTAGGATGACGGATCAGCATCGAAAAGCGCTCCTTGGACCGATTGAGCCAACCGCGAATTTCAACTTCTTTACCGACATAGCTGTTGGGGTTTGGAAACAAGTCTAAATTAGCGCGTTCGATGCGAAAATCGACGCGCTCGCTAAGCGTCAAATACACATATTTACGCGTCGTTCTGATTTTTTTGACGCGCCCGGAAATTCGTTGCCAACCTCTATGATTACCCGATCGAATACTCGATGCCGGCTTGATTCGGTATTCAGGCCGTCTCCAGATGCCGCGAAAGTTTTTTTCGGCTTCAGTTTGGGCGCGGAGCAGTTCGTCGCTATAACGTAAATTCGGCGGAAAAATACTGAGCGCAGCCAAGCCTAATCTAACCAGCTCTAAATTGAGATGCAGGCCGTCCTCGGTAAATAAATGTGCGAGCGTCCGTCCGTATTTATCCTTTTGTTCGCTATCGTGTACTAAACGGACTCGCTTGCCTTTCAATGCGTGTGTTAACCAACGTTTAGCTTCTTCGCCTCCGGCCTCCGCGTTTTTATTGCGCCCTTCGACCTCCGGCGTGTTGATGCCGAGTAAGCGGATTTTTCTGCCGTCTACCAGCTTTACCGTATCGCCGTCATAAACATACTGAATGCGGTGATAGGAATAACCGGGCTTTATCGTAAGACGCTCGGCGCCTTCTCGTCGTTTGTCCGAAAAATAAAATTTGCCGTTTTCATCTTGCCAGCGATAAATTTCCTCGGCGTAGACGGCCGAGATAGCCAGCATTAGAACGAGCGATTTAAGTAAGGCGTGAAGCATGGATTTGATAAGATTTAACGATTAGCCGATATCGAGCCGGAACGTTATAATTCCGTGCCCAAAAACGCTATTGTACAGAAACATCCTATGATATCCGTTATTCAACGCGTAACCCGCGCAAAAGTGACTGTCCGGCAACAAGACATCGGCGTAATCGAACGAGGCATACTGGCTCTCGTCGCGGTCGAAAAAAACGACACCGAAAAAGAAGCTGAACGCTTATTGGAGCGAATCCTTAACTACCGTATTTTCGCCGACGCCGAGGACAAGATGAATCTAAGTCTGCGTAACATCAATGGTGGCTTGTTATTGGTCCCGCAATTCACGCTGGCGGCAGACACCGACAGCGGCAATCGCCCCAGTTTCAGCCGAGGAGCTTCCCCCGAACACGGCTTGGCGCTCTTTAATTATTTGCAAAAAAAAGCCGTTGACCTGCATACACAGGTTCAATTCGGTCAATTCGGTGCCGACATGCAAGTCTCGTTGGTTAATGACGGGCCGGTAACCTTTAGCTTAAGAGTCTCCCCGCGTTGAATATTTGCGCACCTAGGCGCAATGTCTAACCTCCGTCTTCATCTTGCCGCTCAGCACGATCTTTCGCATGTTTGGGCCGTCTTGGAATATTGGCGGTTCGCAATAAAATCAAAGCACTGCCGATAATCAGAATTGCCGAAAAAAATACAAAAAACCAAGCCGCCATTCAATTTCTCGCCGCATCAATAGAATCGAAAAAAAAGCGCCACGTCCGGGATTTATACCGTAGATCAAAATTCGGCACTGGGGTACCCGTCAAAGGACGCCGTGAACCCAGCACCTAAATTCCATAGGTCTTTGGCAATGATACAAAAATCATGGTTTATTTAGGTGCTGGATGAATTATCCAAGACAATTAACCATGGCCAATGGGCTATGGAATTTAGGTGCTGGGTAAATACATCCATACAAGGCTCTATGCCGGCGCCATCCATGGCGCCTCCTAAGACACTGCCGAAATTTGAAGTGCGAAAGGTATAACGAGTAAATTACAATGATTTGCGGACGGATAGAACTTAAGTGATAAAATATCGTCAATTATGAATCATGATTCGACGGCGCCGTTCCTCAAATTCGCTCCGCACCGAATCCTTTCCAATCGCTGATTATATGACTCCAACCTAATAATGAAATCCGTTGAATTACTTTCTCCTGCCGGAACCCTTAAAAACATGCGTTACGCTTTCGCTTACGGCGCGGACGCAGTTTATGCCGGCCAACCGCGATATAGCCTGCGCGTGCGCAATAACGACTTTCTTGCCGACAACTTAGCCAAAGGCATCGACGAAGCACACCAGCTCGGGAAAAAGTTTTTCCTGGCGACTAATGTCATTCCGCATAATAGCAAAATCAAGACTTTTCTGGCCGACATCACCCCGATAATCGCGATGAAACCGGACGCATTGATCATGGCCGATCCCGGCTTGATCATGATGGTCCGTGAAAAATGGCCTGACATGCCGGTACATCTTTCCGTCCAGGCCAATACCGTCAATTACGCAACGGTCAAATTTTGGCAAACAATCGGAGTGCAACGCATTATTCTGTCCCGAGAACTGTCGCTCGATGAAATTGCCGAAATCCGTCAGGAATGCCCGGATATGGAATTGGAAGTCTTCGTGCACGGCGCGTTATGCATCGCTTACTCAGGCCGCTGTCTGCTATCCGGTTATTTTAACCACCGCGACCCAAACCAGGGCACCTGCACCAATTCCTGCCGCTGGAAATACGACACACTGCCCGCACATGAAAATGCCGAAGGCGATTATGTATTAGACGGCGGCGCCTTATCAATGTCCGAAATCAGTAATGCCAGTTGCGGCGGCGCCGAGCGCCACCCCTTGGCCGATAAGGTTTATTTTTTAGAGGAAGAAGGGCGTAAAGGCGAACTGCTGCCGGTCATGGAAGATGAAAACGGCACCTACATCATGAATTCGAAAGACCTCCGCGCGATCGAACATATTCAACGCCTGGTCGAAATCGGCGTCGATAGCCTTAAAATAGAAGGCCGTACCAAATCCCATTATTACGTGGCCCGGACCGCGCAAACCTATCGCCAAGCGATCGACGACGCGTTGGCCGGACGACCATTTAATCCGCAATTGATCGGCATCTTGGAAAACCTTGCCAACCGAGGTTATACGGACGGCTTTTATCAACGCCACCACACGCATGAACAGCAAAACTACATTACCGGTTATTCGAAAAGCCATCAGCAACAATTTTGCGGTGAGATCAGACACTTCGATTCAGCCACCGGCATGGCTGAAATCGATGTCAAAAATAAGTTTACGGTCGGCGACAAGATCGAATTGATTTTACCCGAAGGCAACCGAGACATTGTCATCGAACATATGGAAGATTTGCACGGCCATCCGATGCAAGAAGCCCTGGGTGGGGGCTACGAGGTAAAAATACCGCTGCCGGAAATAAGCCCGCAACACGGGCTTTTGGCACGTTATTTTTAGCGGCAACCCCTTATCCCTCGCCAAGTCTTGCGCTACTTTTGTTAAAAAGGAATGAACACGAATGCAAGCACATCGTTGGTATAACCGTCGGTGGTTTTGTATTCGCGGTAGCCTTTCGACACGGCCATCCCTAAAACATATTTGACGCCGTTGTATTGAATAACTTCGGAGCCTCTTTGTCCGGTCTGCATCGTAAAAAAACTGTCGTCGATTGACAGCGAATCTCCGGCACCGAACGATGGATGATTAGCCGAAGCAATGATCTTTTTATTGCGGTCTGTAAAAAACGCAAAACATCCGTCGAGCAACCTTCCCGCTTCATCGCGCGGCAAAACTTCGTCAAGCATGCCCGAAAATTGCGGCTCGCTGTCAAAGACGATGCCGATCCCGCCGAGCACTTGATCCGGCCTTGCCAAATGCGTGATCGCGGCATTGTAAATATAGGTATAGCGGCTACCGTAAAATGGCGTCTTAATGAAAGACGAAACGCTGTAGCTTTGTGAATCGCTGTTTCTCAACGCGGTTAGCGCTCCGCTGTGTTCGTCGACTTGCATGCCTAATAAGGAGCGCTCATAGGTATTCGACACAGCCAATATACGACCTTTCCTATCGTAAAGATAAAGATTGGTATAAACCGTGTACAAATCGTTGATGTATCTCAATATGTCCGTCATCCGCTGTTCATCCTTTGACGAAATTTCCGGTTGAGCTAAACACTGTCTAAAAGTCGATGTCAACGCCCACCATCGACAATCATTAGCCCGTTCGTACAAATTACGATCCATGATATCGACCGCCAACGACGCCAAAAAGCCAGCATTGTTCAAATGCGACGACATGACCGTTACCTCCTGCAGGCTATTGACCGAATCGGCGAAAATATTCGCAATATCGGAACCGATTTGTTTGATGGCCTCCAAAACCGGCATGAATTCGGCCGCATTTTTCCGAGCCGAAGCGATCTGGCCGTTAAGCACCAACAAGCCGAGATCGGCATTGATATCCGAGGCAGCCTTACGGATTTCTTTTAATTCCTGAGGAAATGTAGTGGCTTGATCGATAATATCGGCATAAGCGCCTCCTTTATCAGCTGTTTCGTTTCGTTTGAAAGCGGTTTCTATCGGTGTCATCATTCGCCCGGTCCAACCCAAGCCGAAAAAGCCCTGATAACCTTTGGTTTGTCGAGTGTTAACGATATATTCCCGCTGCTTATAAGGTGAGATACTCACCGGATCAGAATTACCCAAAACCGCTTGGAGAGGCAACAATTGCTCATCGCTACTGGCAATAACTCTTCCGTCATCTCCCAACACCATCAGTATACCGTCGTTATCGGCGTCCAGAAGATCGCCAAATATACCCGCCATTTCATCGTCGAACCGAAAACACAAACATAAAACACCTATCGCTTTCGATCCTTGCTGGTTTCTTTCTGTAATTTTGCAGGAATAAATCAATGAGTGCCGTTTATTCGATTGTAATTCCGAATATCGAAACGTTTCGGTGTATTCAGCATTCGAATTTAGGGTTTCGGCAATAATGGGGTCCGCCGAATGGCTGATTGGGTTATTGTTGTCTAAATGCGCTTTGACACGTCCCTCTGTATCGAAAATTACGATCTCGTCATAAACACTGTATTTCTTAACATATTCACGCAATCGATTTTCGATAAAATCGATCCGTTCCTGACTAGCGTCGTCGCTTGCAAGAAAAGCGCGGATATCATCGTCGGTGGCCAAAAATCCCACATCTGCGGTTCGCTCGAACAAATTACGAATCAATAAGTCGATCGCGACTTGCGCTTTCGATGAATTATCGAGCACCAGCTTTTTCAAATTCTCGACAACTAAATTGTTAGTCAGTTTCTGCTGCAACTCGCCGAATTTACCTTTCGTCAAATTCATATCATCAAGAATAGTCGACGCTACATTATGGCTATTGATTTTACCAATCAACGCAATCTTCCCCCACCAATCGTTTAGCGAGGCAAGACGAGCTTCGTAACCCTTTACGTCCGGCATGGCAGCGAGTAACTTAGTTTTATTTGTTTCTATTATCGTGTTCATATATTGCTAATCTTATCCCTCATTTTGGTCTCTTGCCCTAGAACTAATACACGAATCATACCGAAACAGTATTTCAAGGAAAAATAAAATACCCGCTTCTTTCTATCCTTGAAAAATGCACTGCTATCGCGCAATGAAGCACCAATTTGACTCATCGAGCCCATTCTAGCAATTCCCATTTTAAGGCTCAAAAAGAGCGTTGGGCCTACTTGGCGAGGATGGCGCCAGCAGATTTTTGCCCATGCAAAATCCGCATTCATCTCGCCCCCTAAACTCCAACCGCCTGACTTATCGAATCAAAATTAGATAATTGGATTCCTCGACAGGCATAGCCCACCCCCTAAGCTCCATGCAAATGCTTAACTTCGGAATTGCAGGAGCACATCCATTCCAAACCCTTTTTACCGCATTTCTGTTATGATATCGCCCCAACAACCTTAACCAAAGTAATGCCAATGACTTTTACCACTGCCGATCTCTGTGACCACTATTCCGGCATTGATGGCTTTCAAATCGCCGACCCCATTTTCAGAATCTTCGGTGCAACACCTGCGTTTTGTGGGCAAATTACGACGATTAAAGCTTTTGAGGACAATGGATTAGTCAAATCAACCTTATCGGAAAAAGTATCGAAACGCGTCTTAGTCGTCGATGGCGGAGGCTCGCATCGCTGCGCCTTAATCGACCGGGAGCTTGCACAATTGGCATGCGACAACGGCTGGCAAGGCATCGTGATCTACGGTTGTATTCGCAATGCAGCCGCAATCGATACCATTCCGATCGGGATTCGCGCGCTCCATGCGCATCCACTGAAAAGTACGACGAAAGGTCACGGAGAATACGATAGTATTGTTACATTCGCAGGCGTACAATTTAGAAAAGATTATTTTTTATATGCCGATAGCGATGGAATTATCGTCTCGGAGACAGAGTTGAGTTAAAATAATCTCACCTTAACCTACTAAATTAGTCAAGATATGCAAATAATACTCGCCAACCCCCGTGGATTCTGTGCTGGAGTGGATAGAGCCATTGAAATCGTGGATCAGGCGCTCGAAGCTTTCGGCGCCCCGATCTATGTCCGCCATGAAGTCGTCCATAACCGCACCGTCGTCGACGGCCTTAAAGAAAAAGGCGCGATTTTCATCGAAGACGTAAGCGATGTTCCTATCGGCTCTTATTTAATTTTCAGCGCGCACGGCGTTTCGAAAAAAGTCCAAGAAGAAGCTGAGGAACGCAATTTAACCGTTTTCGACGCAACCTGCCCACTCGTCACCAAAGTCCACTTGCAGGTTGCCAAGCACGCTAAACAAGACCGTGAGGTCATACTGATCGGTCATGCCGGGCACCCGGAAGTTGAAGGTACAATGGGCCAATATGAAAAATGCACCGAAAACGGCGGCATTTATCTGGTCGAAACACCGGAAGATGTTGCCAACCTGAAGGTCAATAATCCCGATAATTTAGCCTATGTGACGCAAACAACTCTGTCTATGACCGACACCAAAGTGATGGTCGATGCGCTTAGATCCCGTTTTTCATCAATTCAGGAACAGAAAAAGGACGATATTTGTTATGCCACGCAAAACCGGCAGGATGCTGTTTATGACCTTGCCAACAAAACCGATTTGATTTTAGTGGTCGGCTCTCCGAATAGCTCCAATTCTAACCGCTTACGGGAAATCGCCGAACAACTTGGCAAACCGGCTCATTTAATTGATACCGCGAACGACATGAGCAGAGATTGGTTCGAGGGCATCGATGCCGTAGGTGTTACTGCCGGCGCATCGGCACCGGAAGTTCTGGTACAAGAAGTCATCAGCCAATTGAAAGCCTGGGGCGGACTATCGATTACTGAAAACAAAGGCATTGAAGAGAAAGTCGTCTTTTCACTACCCAGAGGTCTGAAAAAAACCGCATAGCTTAGAATTTTTCAAGCAAAGCCGGGCAAGGACGCCCAAAAACGCGAACCAAACACTAACCCCTCTTATAACTCGCCCTTTCACCTTTCACCTTTCACCTTTCACCTTTCACCTTTCACCTTTCACCTTTCACCTTTCACCTTTCACCTTTCACCTTTCACCTTATCTATTCATGCAACCGGCCGGTTCTGCCGTTGAGCATACCAACGCATGAAATAGCCTTTAGGCAAATGCACACCGTTGCGCACATAGAATAAATTATATTCATTATTAAGCGTTGCATTCAGCAAGCGCCGTGACGCCCCGGTACCGCAAAACAAAATCTGATCGCCGATTTTAATTCGATAGTCGTCGGGAGGAAGCACAATTATCATCTCTCCCGATTTAACGACAAAGGCAATCAAATCAAGTTTTCGATTAAAATTATCAGGGTGCTTTAAAATGTCTCCCAACAGCACCTGCTCCCCCTCCTCCAAACATGCACTGACGGCGCTACAGCGCTCCTTCACAACATCCACTGTAATTAAATGCGGCTGCCTACGTCCGATTTTTTGCTCGAGCTGCTGAATCACTTTCTCCATATCTTGCTTCCTACCCGGCTCGTCTTTCAACAAATGCTGAAAAAAAGGCTTTAATAGCGGGGCGACCAACAAAAATAAAACACGCCGCGCGGTCACCAGTGTCGGCTGCATAATCATATCGATTTGCGATGCCTCGAAAGCAATTCGATTTTCATGACGATTTTGCCGTACCAAGGTAAACAAGTTGCCATTCAGTTTACGCGCATTGAGCAATATTCCCAGATTATGCCCATCATCATCGGTTCCAGCCAAAATCCCTACCGCATCTTCTATTCCAGCCAGCGCTAAGGTTTTAGCCGTGGTCCGCCCAACGATGTAACTATCGATACCCTCTTCTTCCCTACAGTCATGCGGATCAATGACCACCGTCTTCATGCCTTGCTTGACCAAGGCATGATTGATTTCATGTCCCATCCGTCCGTAGCCGCAGACGATCCATTTTCCGAACGGCGGCTTAATAGCATCGCTGAGGCGAACCCGTGGAGCCCTGACCAACCAGTTATTCAACGGATAAAAACTAGGATGCGTCATCGTCGTCACCAACACCCTCGCGAACATTTTGAACGGATCGACGACATGAACCTCTCCCCCCAAATTCGCGAGCGTTTCTTCGAAAACATCAACCTTAGACATCGTAATAATTCTAATACTCGGATTCAACAAACGCGCCAATGCAGAAATTTTCAAATTGATCTCTTCGTTATTGGTAATCGCAACAATCGCTTGGCAATTGCGCCTTCTGATACCAGCTTCAAGTAGATGCTTGGGCACGCTTGCATCTGCGCATAAACCCGGCATAGGCACACGGTAATCTCTCAGCGTCAAGGCCTTGATTCGATCCTCATCTCCATCAATGAACACTGCCGGCACACCATAATCGCTTAATCCACGAGCCAATACGCTACCGGTGTCGCCGAAACCGCAGATTATAAAATAAGGCTCCGTAATTCTAAGCACCTGCCTGGAAAATTTTCGCTCCTCGACAGCATGCACGAAGAAAGGATTTTGAAAAAGTCTTACAATACTTCCAATCGCATAAAACCAGGTAATCACGCTCACATACAAACAAACCATCGCCCAAAGCCGTTGAGCATCGTTGAATTCAAAAGGAATTTCTCCAAAACCGGTCGTCGTCGCGGTATAGGTCATGAAATAAAACGCGTGAAATACACTTAAGTATTGGGGCTTACCGTCGACTTCATGACCGGGAATAAAGACCATTCCCAAAATTGACACTGCATAAACCGTAATCAAAGCCATCACGGGCCTGCGCATTTCGCGCATTACAATGAAGCTGACTCGGCTTAAATCGATACTTTCCGCCATGCCCTACACCTCTATATTATTAAAGCGCTCATTACAATCGAGACATCAACGTATCGGATACCAAAATAATGACGGATATAAAATTAGCCAGCAAAGCCCCGCCGCTTAGCGAAATAATGCTCACCATTACATCGGACGTCAATCCGGTTTCAGTCACATGTACGACAACGGTCCAATATGTAGCAGCCGCCACCAAATGCAGGTCAGCAACCAGGCTAGTCGCCAGCAACACAGCGCCAATTTGCGAACGATCGCCCAACTTCAAGCCGGTCGCAATAAAATTAACGACGATAATCGCAAATAACTCAAAAACATTATGATGTTCGGGATTATCCATCTCCCCCAAAAAAAACCCGAAATTCAAGGTTAATGACAATACGATAAAAAAACCAAAAACGACTTTCTCAAAATTCATCTCATAATGCTCCTGAACATATAATCAAACTGCAAATGTTATCTTAATATGTACTAGAATAAGTGAAATATTAACAATCGATAAAAAATCACGATGCTGACTGATATTTATTGTTAAAATTGTAAGCTTTAAACTACAAACCGGAGAACTACAATGTCTTTGACCGCAATGGACCTTGTTGCCGCCGCCAAAAAAAACATCAAA
>SLIO01000310.1 GCA_007135635.1 Methylomicrobium sp.
AAAGGCATCATGATCAGCGTTGGCGCATTGATTGTTTTATCATTTACGCAACTGGTTTCGTTGCTTTTCAACATCTTTATTTTTGCGATTTTTGCCCGGGCGATTCTAAGTTGGGTCAATCCCGGTGCTTTCGACGCAGCTTCATCAATATTACATAGCTTGACAGAGCCGCTGCTTGATACTTGCCGTAAATTCATCCCCGATATCGGCGGCGTCGATTTATCACCTCTGGCCGCGCTAGTTTTATTGCAACTGGCTAAAATGGTCATTTTGCCACCTTTGCATCAATTAGCCGGTTTGATTGGTTAAGCTGGGTTTGTTGGCAACATGACCTTTTAATCCTAAGGATTTCGCGAAAAATAACTTCCTGGAGTTATGAGCTTTGCCGAGGGTTCGATAACTCGCTTGGCAGGACGCCGTTAATAAGTCGCGTAGGCTTGACGGAGCCGATTGACGGCAAAGCCATTGCCTATTCGCTTGGACTTCTGGCCAAAAAATTCGGAGTTAATCAATCGGCGAGCAAACTGTTATCCGGCGAAACCTACGCGATAAGTGAATTTCGATAACCGCACCGAAAAAGTTTCCGACGTTGCCGGAAACGTTACAAATCACCGGAAATCCGTACGAAAGATACCGCAAGCATAATTAACAACGACTCATCGCTGCATCCAATTCGCTTACGTTATATACTTGGACAATTTCCGGCGAAAAAATAGACCGTATGACGGGTATTTTGGCCCATCTGCAGCATAAAAATGGTTATGTAGCTTTGCTTAACGCCCTTTTTGCTCCTTGCATATGGATAACCCCCCCGTACCATCTTGGTATATTGATTCTTGGAAATCGCCTTATTTTCCATTTGATCAGTTGTTGATGTAGCCGCCTATGCCGATTGCCTTACTACGAAAATACCTTAGCATTGCCGCAGCCACACTGCTTCTATGTCATGCGCCCGCGATCCATGCAAAAAAAATGTACCGCTGGGTTGATGACCAAGGCAATACCTATTTTTCCGACCAAGTCCCGCCGGAACATGCAAAGCATCGCCGCGAAGCGTTAAACCAGCAAGGACGTGTCATTGATGTCATTGAAAAAGCCAAAACTAAAGAAGAACTAGAACTGGAACAAAGACTTAACGAGCTTCGTGAGGCACAGGAAAAAATCATTCAAAAGCAACAAGCCTATGATAGGGTATTACTCAGCACATTCCGCAACATAGACGATTTATTGTTGTCGATCAAAAATAAGACTCGTACCATGGAGGCCCAAATTAGAGCGACGGAAGGCAACTTAAACCGGCTCAAGAGTCAGTTGTCCGGGCAACAAAGAAAAGCCGCCGCATTCGAAAGAAATGCTCAACGAGTCCCCGAGTCGTTACTGCAGGATATCCGTTCGACGCAAGAGCAAATCCAGCAAACCGAAATAGCGATCGGTCGACAATTGGGAACGCTGAACCAAGTGAAAAAAGAAGATGATGCCGACGTCGAGCGCTATTTATTTTTGACACAATCAAGAACCGATACGCAACCGAAACAACATAAAATTCCTAGCATTAAAGAAGCCAACGAATTAGGATTGTTTTATTGCGAAAACGACCACCAATGCAATCAGGCCTGGGAAATTTCACGAACTTTCGTCACTTTTCATTCAACAACCGGCCCGGATATCGACACCGACAAATTGATCATGACCCGCTCGCCGTCTAAAGATTCCGATTTGAGCTTATCGTTATCGAAAATTGCGATTAGCGATGTCGACTATCAACTTTTTCTCGATATTCGTTGCCGAGACTCTTCATTAGGCCGCGAGCTATGCGCAAGTCAGCGAGTCAGCGATATCCGGTCCGCGTTTAGGCCTTATATTAACGATACCTTATCTCGGTCGACTGAATAATAGGGTCCCCACGCCTTGGTCGGTAAACAGTTCCAACAACACGGCATGCTCGACGCGCCCATCTATAATATGGACGCTCGAGACCCCTCCCTTCAGCGCATCGGTTGCGCACCGAGTTTTCGGAATCATACCGCCGGAAATCGTTCCATCCATGATCAAGTCATCCACGTCCTTTAGCGAAAGACCGGTCAGCAAATTTTGTTGCTTATCTAGAATTCCTGCCGTATTGGTCAATAAAATCAGTTTTTCGGCTTTCAAGACTTCTGCAACTTTGCCGGCCACCAGATCGGCATTGATGTTATAGGAATGCCCATCGTCGCCCACACCGATCGGCGCAATCACTGGGATAAAATCACTGTGATTCAGCATCGACAATACCGCCGGATCGATACTACTTACCTCTCCAACATGACCTAAATCGATAATTTCAGGTTCTTGTGCTTCGATCGCGTTTTTTTTCATTTTGATCTTGTTGGCGCGAATAAAGTCACCGTCCTTACCGGTCAAGCCTACCGCTTTACCGCCATGCCGGTTTATCAGGTTAACGATCTCTTTGTTCACTAAACCACCTAGAACCATTTCGACCACGTCCATCGTCTCGCTGTCGGTCACGCGCATGCCGTCGATAAACTCCGAGGTTTTTCCGAGTCTTTTCAGCAAATCACCGATTTGAGGACCACCGCCATGGACGACGACGGGATTCAAACCGACCAGTTTCATCATGACAATATCTTGCGCGAAACTGTTTTTGAGTGATTCATCGATCATCGCATTGCCGCCGTATTTTACAACGACTGTTTTATCCTTGAAGCGACGGATATAGGGTAAGGCTTCGATCAGAACATGCGCTATTTGATGCGCGGCTTTGTTTTTCATGTACTCTTTATCCATTGATTAAAAGGGTAATTTGATCTTAGGCTCGATGCGAATCATCAAGTTTTTAAAATCGCTCTGAATTCTATTCATGGCTTGCTCGGTATCGGCTTCGAAACGAACCACCAATGACGGCGTAGTATTGGATGCTCTAACAAGCCCCCAACCATCGGAAAAATCGACCCGTAAACCATCGATATTGGTAATTTTACCGTCGTTGAAATCAGCCTTGGCAAACAGCCGTTCGATAAAACCAAAGTTTTCGCCTTCCTTCATTGAGACCAGCAGTTCCGGCGTATTGATGCTTTCCGGAAATTCGGCAAAAATATCAGCACTGCTCCGTGCATCCGACGATACAATCTCGATCAGCCGAGCTGCTGAATAAAGCGCGTCATCAAAGCCATACCAGCGATCATTGAAAAAGATATGTCCGCTCATCTCTCCAGCTAATTTAGCACCGGTTTCTTTGACTTTAGCCTTCATATAGGAGTGACCGGTTTTCCACATTAAGGCCCGACCA
>SLIO01000160.1 GCA_007135635.1 Methylomicrobium sp.
GGACGGGGTTGCAAACCCCGTCCTGCCAAACAATCCCAATCCTGCCAAGATAGGTACGCGCTGCTTACCCTACGAATCTCTTCATGATCTTCATGGTGAAATGCTTTTCTTGGATTAATTTCCGAAATAAAAAAGGGCCCATTCGGGCCCTTTTCAATTCGTCAATGTTTCTTACGAATTACTCTTCGATATCAACAGCTTTCATACTCAATCTGACTCGACCCTGTCTATCGATTTCCAGTACTTTGACTTTGACGACATCACCTTCGTTTAGCTTATCGCTAACCTTGTCAACGTGCTCGTCCGAAATCTGTGAAATATGCACTAAACCGTCTTTACCAGGCAGAATCGTCACGAACGCACCGAAGTCCATCAATCGGGCAACCTTGCCTTCATAGATTTTTCCGACTTCGACTTCCGCGGTAATTTCCTCAATCAAACGACGCGCCTCTTCGCCAGCCAATTTATCGACCGAAGCGACTTTAACCATGCCGTCATCGGCCAAATCAATGCTCGCACCGGTTTGTTCAGTGATACTGCGGATCGTTGCGCCACCTTTGCCGATGACTTCGCGGATTTTGCTAGGATCGATTTTGAACGAAATAATGCGTGGAGCATAATCGGACATTTGCCCGCGCGTCTCGGACAGTGATTTGTTCATTTCGCCTAGAATATGCAGGCGGCCTTGCTTGGCTTGTTCGAGTGCGGTTTTCATGATCTCGGCGGTAATACCGTCGATCTTGATATCCATCTGTAGCGCGGTAACGCCCTCTTCGGAACCGGCGACTTTGAAATCCATATCGCCCAAGTGATCTTCATCGCCCATGATATCGGATAATACTGCGAATTGATCGCCTTCCTTGATCAAACCCATCGCGATACCAGCAACCGGCGACTTAATCGGTACGCCCGCATCCATCAGCGCCAAGCTACTGCCGCACACCGACGCCATCGAACTTGAGCCGTTCGACTCGGTAATTTCGGAAACGACGCGCACAACATAAGGAAATTCATCCATGTTCGGCAATACGGCTTGAACGCCACGTTTTGCCAAGCGGCCGTGTCCAATTTCACGGCGTTTCGGAGAACCGACAAAACCGGTTTCACCGACACAATAAGGAGGGAAGTTGTAATGCAGCATGAAACTTTCACGGTATTCGCCTTCCAGAGCATCAATGATCTGTGAGTCGCGCTCGGTGCCCAAGGTCGCGACAACCAAGGCCTGAGTTTCGCCGCGTGTAAACAACGCCGAACCATGGGTTCTCGGCAATACGCCGGTACGAATTGAAATAGGTCTAACCGTTTTCAGGTCGCGCCCATCGATACGTTTGCCTTCTTCAAGAATAGAACCCCGTACGATTTTCTTTTCGAGACTTTCGATGATGCCGCGAATATCGGCGCTGCTATGTTGCTCATCAGCTGTCAACTTATCGACTGCAGCATTTCTGATCTCTTTCAGTTGCTCTTGTCTGACCAGTTTTTCAGGGATTTGATAAGCCGCCCTAATTCCGGCTTCCACTTCGGCTATCACCAAAGATTCCAACTCGGTATTAGCAGCCACCGGCTGCCAGGCCATCGGCGCTTTATTAACCGTTGCGGCAAGTTCCTTGATCGCTGCGATAGCGGTTTGCATTTGCTCATGTCCGAACAATACGGCACCGAGCATGACTTCCTCGGACAAACATTGCGCTTCGGATTCGACCATCAGCACCGCATGTTCGGTACCGGCAACAACCAATTCCAATTGCGATTCAGCTAATATGGATGGTGTCGGATTCAGCAAATATTGACCGTCTTTATAACCAACCCTTGCCGCACCAACGGGACCGTTGAAAGGCAAACCGGAAATCGATAATGCTGCAGACGCTCCGATCAAGGCAGGAATTTCGGGATCGATTTCAGGATTCAGTGAAAGAACGGTGGCGATGATTTGAACTTCGTTGGTAAAACCATCTGGAAATAAGGGGCGGATAGGACGGTCGATGAGACGGGACGTTAACGTTTCTTTTTCGCTCGGCCGGCCTTCTCGTTTAAAAAAGCCTCCGGGAATCTTACCTGCGGCAAAAGATTTTTCTTGATAATTGACCGTCAATGGAAAAAAATCTCCGCCGCTGTTTGCTTCTTTTTTTCCAACGACTGTCACCAGAAGGGTGGTCCCTTCCATGTCGATCATTACAGCACCGTCCGCCTGACGAGCTATCTCACCGGTTTCCAGCGTAACGAGCTGATCGCCATACTGAAATTCTTTCCGAATCGGATTCACTATACGGTTCCTATAGGTTAAGGGTTGTTATCAAAATCGGTTTATTGCTTTACTTAGGATTTCGCGAAAAATAACTTCCTGGAGTTATGACCTTTGTCGAGGGTTCGGTAACTCGCCTGGCAGGACGCCGTGAATATGTCCTTGTAGGCTTGACGGCGGCGACTGATTGCCAAGGATGGCATGAATGCAGATTTTGCATTACGCCATGGATGGCTTGTATTAGGGCAACGCAGAAGCAGTTGCCGAGGAGCAAAAATCTGCCCTGCCGCCGACACTTGCCAATCGAGCAACCGAACTCTCCAAAAAAAGGAATGTTATTTATGACCAAATCCTTACAAATGAAAGAACGGCACTGAATAATAATTTCAGGCCGTTCTTTTTATTCTTATTTACGCAATCCTAAACGCTCGATCAATGACCGATAACGGTTGATGTCTTTATTTTTCAAGTAATCCAATAACTTGCGACGCTGATTAACCATCCGCAGCAAACCGCGGCGAGAATGATTATCTTTTTTATGCTCGGCAAAATGCGGCGTCAAGTGAAGAATGTGCGCCGTCAGCAATGCGACTTGCACTTCCGGAGATCCGGTATCGGTTTCGCTCAAACGATATTCTTCAACGACTGCTTTTTTTTGTTCCGCGGTAAATGGCATTTCTATTTAACCCCTATAAAGTTAATTGTTAATAAAAAATACAAGGCACCAAGTTCGGTGCCAGGATAATGTGTTTCCGCAATAGGGTGCAGAAACAAAACTATTCGGAAATTAGTAAATTATGAGGGACTCATGTACGCTCTTTACCAAGCTCCAGCTTGGGAAACACACCCCGGAAGCCCCTTCGACAGGGCTCTCCTGAGCGCAGCCGAAGGGCTCAGGGCAAGAGCTTCCTGAGACCGACACAACCTCCGCACATTCTCAATCAACCCAGACTCGCTCGTTCAATCTTTCTGATTATCGGGAAGCTACAGCTTCCTGAACAGGTTACCCAAGCTGGAGCTTGGGTAACAGCAGAATGTGGCC
>SLIO01000286.1 GCA_007135635.1 Methylomicrobium sp.
CTCCCCACCAGAGAACTTTCATTTGCCGGGGCGATGGCCAGGCCTTCATGAACGTTACTTAGGAAATAGAACCGTTTCAACTGCTAACGCGAACATAGCCTTAAGCTAAAGACTTTTCCGTTCGCCCTGAGCCCTTCGGCTGTGATCAGGAGAGCCTTAGTCGAAGGGTGAATGGAAAAGTCAGAGTCGATAAGTTAAGCCGCCCGTGGTTCGACAGGCTCACCACGAACGGCTTAACTTAATGGCCGTGACGCTGCGCATACCTAATGTCTGTGCACTGAATCCCGACGCAAGGCAACTCATGAAGGTACGTTAAACTGCGGGAAGGATTGCTTCGGATTCAGTTCGTTATAAAGAAAGACTTGCATGATGCCCCATTTTGATAAGAAAAATTATTGATGTTACTTACAGTCAGGTCGAGTTAAGGCTAAAGCCATACTGAAAAATGTTTCACTGTTCATGGCTAGATTATCGCATTACCCACTGTATTTCACATAGAGCCCGAATTTTTTGTTTGACGCCCTGGCCCCTATTTCGACCGCGCCCAGCGGCAACAAGCAGGCATTAACGGCCTGATGTTGTCGATTTAGTACCAAGCGAGTAATCACGGCGTCACCGTCAGTGGAGTCAACGAAAATGTCAGGCCATCGAATAAACCCCGGTCGCTCAATTTCAATTCGGGAATGACCAGCAGGGCCATGAACGACAAAGTCATGAACGGCGCGCGCAGAGGCGAACCCAGTTGCTTGGCCAATGCGTCCAATTCGGCATAACGCGCCGCGACGCTATCACCATCCGCATCACTCATTAGGCCTGCGATCGTCAGCGGCAGTAATTCGACCCGGTCCCGGTCCGCTAGCGCAATGCCGCCTTGTGCCGCGATCACCGCATTGACCGCGCGGCAAATGGCATCGCTATCGGCACCGACCGAGATGATGTTATGCGAATCGTGCGCCACGCTCGATGCCAATGCACCTCGTTGCAAGCCGAAGCCTTCGATGAAGGCGAGCGCTGGCCGGGAGGCACGGTAACGAT
The DNA here is from genome assembly GCA_007135635.1 of Methylomicrobium sp. Classification (GTDB taxonomy): domain Bacteria; phylum Pseudomonadota; class Gammaproteobacteria; order Methylococcales; family Methylomonadaceae; genus Methylotuvimicrobium. Next base: position 1,036 of record SLIO01000286.1, read on the forward strand.
TTACGACAGCCAGCAATAGACGGTCGCATTCGATGTCGGGCACAATCTTGTCATGCTCGAATTTAGGCGTGCGTAACAAGGCTTGCGTAAACAACTCGCCATCGATCGCTTTGATGACACGAATTTGCTTACCGCTCGCCATCACTTCGAGATCGGATGCGCTAATCGGTGCAGCATCGAAACGATTGACGGCTTTTATTTCAGGATGCGTGAGTAGGCTTTTGCCTTGCTCCGCGACTTTTTGGCCGGCAATCCAGGTGACGAGTACGTTAAAATCGATCAGATTCTCGACCAGCACGGCATCCATGCGCTCGCCGACGCGCAGGCGGCCGATTGGCAATCGATAATGGTCGACCGGATTCCAACAAGCGCAGCGCAAGGCATCGTAAACACTATGACCACACCCAACTGCCCTGACGACCATATTGTTGATATGACCGGCGACTAAGTCGTCCGGGTGCTTATCGTCGCTGCACAACATCACGCGATCGGGAACCTCGCCGATCAACGGCTGCAATGCCTCGAAATTGCGCGCCGCCGAACCTTCCCTGATCAAGATATGCATGCCGGCTGCCAATTTTTCCCGGGCTTCATCGAGCGTGCTGCATTCATGATCGGTCGAAATGCCCGCCGCCGCATAGCGCTTGACGTCTTCGCCGCTCAGACCGGGAGCGTGACCGTCGATCGGGTAGCCGAAACGCTTGGCCAATGCCAATTTTGTCGCAATATCAGGATCATCATGCAAAACTCCCGGATAATTCATCACTTCCGACAAATAACCTGCCTGCCTATTTTCAAACAGCCAGGCCAATTGTTCGCTGTCTAGGCGCGCGCCAGCCGTTTCGAAGGACGTCGCAGGCACGCATGAAGGCGCTCCGAATAAAATCGGCATCGGCGTCAATGCGGCGCTTTCGTACATGAAGCGAATCCCTTCCAGACCGAGCACATTGGCGATTTCATGAGGATCGGAAACGGTAGCGACGGTACCGTGCCGGCACGCGATCCGGGCAAATTCGGCAGGCGTCAGCATCGAACTTTCGATATGCACATGCGCATCGATAAAGCCCGGCAATAAATAAGGCTTATTCGGGTCTTCATCGCCCAACTCGGTAATCGAAGTGATCATTCCGTTTTCCCAACCGACTTCGGCCAAGGCTGTCCGCCGTTCGAGTATTTGTACAATATTCGTTATCAAACTATCTTGATGCATGTCCGCCAAACCATAGGATTCATTTCTACATTATTATAGTTGGCATCTTACACACCGCTTCCCGGCAACAAAAATCCGCTTCACTTTTGTTAAAAAAGATCTATGAAAACTTAAAGGATTTGGTGCCGATTAAATTCCTGGAACTATGAGCTTTTTTATTGCATTGCATCAAATGATATCATTCCACAACTGACTTCATTTTTGGAAAAATCATGCAAACACTCACAGACCAAGAGCTTTATCAAGCTCTCCAATACGCCAAAAGCATTGATGAGGAAACCGGTAGGAAAATCATGACCGACTTTCAAACCGACCAGATGATGCTTTCTCAGATACTGTTCGTTATCTTTCCCAGCATCATTGCCGAGCAGAACCAAGACATGGCGCATTTATTCATGGATTTGTGCTTCGACTTACTCTGCGTATTTCAAAAAGCCTTCGGCCCCCTGCCCGCACAAAACGAACTTGATATCGATTGGCTTGAAAAACAAGCGATGCTACTCGATACCGAATTGCAAGCCGTGAAGAAAAACCAGGATATGGACGATAAAATCCGAACCTCTTTGCAAGAAAGGATAATTTCAAGAACACACGATGAAACCCCGCAATCCGGGCTTATTGCGTTTATGAACGAAGCGGTCGATGAATTTGCTTCGGAAAGCCCAAGCCGGGTGCCTGCCACACAAATCACTCAAGCGCTGATCCTGGTTGCAGTCCGCCTATTCAATACTCTCTACATACATGCTCGGAAATCCTAATATGTCGGATATTTTGAAATTAACGGTCGGCGAACGATTCGAACACAATTTGCCCGATGAAGGCATGAGCATCATCCTGGCCAATGGCACGCCGATGCTGACCTTTAACTTTTCGCTGACTAAACAGCAAATCGATGCCTTTTTGAATGGCATCCGCAACCTCGTTGGCTTTTCCCAATCCGTGGCCAACAACTCCTTCCCTGTTACCGACTACTACAATGGCATTGAAACTGAATCGGCGTCCACCCTTGACAACTTTGGCAACCCGATTGATATGC
>SLIO01000438.1 GCA_007135635.1 Methylomicrobium sp.
AAGACATAACGGTCCCGGATACACGGTTTATCAATGTCGGCGAAACAGTAAACCAAGGGGTGGAAACCGGTTTTCGTTTGGATTCCAAACAACTATTCGGTACCGATTATAATTACTATTTAACAACGTCTTACACCTATCTCGATGCTTATTTTGCTAGTACCGAAACCAGAGCCGGGATCGTTAAAGATAATCGATTACCGTATACCCCGGAGCATTTAATCAACGCCAATGTCGGTGTCGAAACGCCTTGGGGTCTGGATATTCGTTTTGGCATTCAAAGTGTCAGTCAGCAATATGTCGACATTGAAAATACCCGAGAAGAGAATGCGAACGGACAAGAAGGCATTATTTCCGGCTATACGGTTTTCAATGTCTCGGCTAATTATCAAGTCGTCAAAAACGTCAATGTGTTTATGAACGGTTATAACCTGAGCGACAAAAAATACATAGCCAGCCGTGTAGATGGTATTCACCCGGGCCAGGGGTTTCAAATGATGGGCGGTGTGAAGTGGACTTTCTGATGGTGATTTTTTTAAAGTTGCGACAGCTAAGATTGACTGTGTAAGATAAAGACGGCCGATAAGGCCGCCTAACTAATGCCGAAAACACAATGGCTTTGTCATCGTTCCCACGCTCCGCGCCGTCACTGTCATTAAGTTAACGGAAACTTTTAATTTCGCTACTTCCCAAGCCCTAACTTGGGAAGTAAAAGCCGGAAGCACTGGCTTCCCGAAACCTACTGGAGCGATTGGGCTTTTCTTCGCTGTAATTGCTGCAAGCGAAAGAATATTAGCTTCTTTTTCACTGGTATCGCGAAGCTAGAGCTTCACGTATCGGTTTCCCAAGCAAGAGCTCGGGAAACAGCAGAAAGGCCATTGTTGTTTGAGCGTTAGCGGCTTCGATAGCCAGGTAGGTATGCATCGCGTACCTTTCTTGAGGCTTGGGGTATAGCGGAAAGCCTATGCTATCAGGTACGTACCCTCTACGGTTGATGCCCCTTCAACTTTTTATGTTAATTAATGAGGTCTATCTATCATGAACCATAATTATGAAATTATTTGTTTGAGTGCCTTGCTGGGTTTATTCGGCACGGCAGCCGTTGCTCAAGACAATACCGGCTTCGACGCCTGTCGGAAAGCTGTCGGCGAAGTAACGCAAGACCCGATTGTCAAAATGAAGTTTAAAAACAAAAAAGGCGTCGAGTATTACAAAATCAAAGCAAAATCGGCTGACGGCGCTAAATGGGAGTTTAAATGCGATAAAACCGGTAATATTTTCGAAAAAGAACAAGAATTGCCGAGCGCCGATCATCCGGCTTTTGCTGCCTTGAAGAAAGTCGACGAAGCGCAGGCCCGAAAAATAGCGCTAGAAGCCTATCCGGGCACGATCAGCGAAGTGGAATATGAAATCAACAGCGATGGCTTTGCGGTCTATGAGTTCGAAATAAAAATGGCGGATGGACGCGAGATGGAAGTCGAAGTTGACGCAGGAACCGGTAAAATCATCAAAGCCAAGGAAGATTGATTTTTTTTAGAGAGGTCTAACCGCGCCGAGCGGTGAATTAAAAGCAATATCGCGCAGAGGCGCAGAGGCGCGGAGAAAGGATAAAAAACGATTCATGCAAACTGGTTTTCAATCGGTGATAGCCGCTAAAAGCGAAAATATTCAGCCGCTTGTTGCACAAATCCTATGCCAGATTTTCCCGAGAGCTCGGACATCATGACTACTCTCGTAGTCAATGAGACGCCCGCATTTCAGTATCATTGCTTTTTATCTCTGCGCCCCTGCGCCTCTGCGGGATCAATCATTATTAACGTGTTTTTTCAGTAAATAAGACAACAACGGCGGCGTCATCAGTGTAGTGATGATTACCATTAGTACGATTACCGAAAAGACTTCTGCCGGTAAAATACCGGCGGTGTGACCGGCCATAGCAAATACCAAGCCGACCTCGCCGCGCGGTACCATACCTATTCCGACGATCATTTTTTTAGCGGAGCCCGCTCCCAAACCCGCAACCAGTTTACCGACGATCGCCACTACCGTTAGGATCAAAGCCGTTAATAACGTTTGGCTATCGAACAGCGTATCAAGTTTTACGCTCATGCCGGTTAGTACAAAGAAAATCGGCGTAAAAAAGTGATAAAGCGGATTCATCAAATCCTCGACATGCTTTTCGGCATGCATGTCTACAACTTTCATGACATTGTCTCTAATTTCTCCCGTTTCGTGTTGCACGCAAGCTTTCAAGTCGGTGACGATTTCAGGATCATGGAAAAAGCGGAAATGTACTTGATCGAGCACTAAGCCCGCCGCGAATGCGCCGATAATAGGCGAAAGCCCTGCAACATGGGCAAAATAGGCGAATAACAGACAAAATGTAACCGCCAAGCCGAATTTCATGCCGACGCCGGAACTGATTTTGGACAGCGCATGGCCGATCGGTGCGGCCGTATAGTGGCCGAGAATCACCGCGCCGAATAAAAACAGGAAGGACTCGCCGAAAATGCCGGCGATCTCACCGCTACTGATAGTGCCTACCGTGCCGATCGCCATGACGATCGAAAACGCGATCAATGCCAAGACATCATCAAATACCGCCGCGCCTAAAATAATTTTGGCCTCCTGAGAGTCGAGTATCTTCATATCCCTGAAAATACTGGCCGCTATCGCCACCGAGGTTGCCGTCAATGCTCCGCCAATCATTAAATAAACATGTTCTTCAAGGCCTGGCATTAACATGGGGCCCGCGACAAAGGCACCCAACACGAACGGGACGACAACCCCGATCAAAGCGACTAGCAAGGCGCGCGGTCCGACTTTCATCATCTCGTTGATATTGGATTCCAATCCGATTTGAAACAAGAGAATGACTACGCCCAACTCGGCGAAAAACAAAATGTGCTGATCGAGCTTTACCGCTTCGAAAAATTCGATGCCGATGAGTCCTAAATTACCGAGCGCAAGGCCTAAAAGCAACTCGCCCAAAATAGCCGGCTGCCCGACTTTTTCAATCAGACTACAGGTTTTAGCACCGATCAGTAAGATAGCGATGAATAAAAAACTGCGTGCATCGATCGGGTCGCTGCCGTCTATTGTCGGCGATGCGCCAAAAGCAGGACCTGCGAGCAATGCAATAAAGATAAATAACCAAAGCCATTGTCGATTCATTCGTGTCTCTCCTGATTTACGGTGATAATATTTTTAAACTTTATGTCCATAATGATTTTAGAGTCAAATGACTAAGGATTTCGAGAAAAATAACTTCTTGGA
>SLIO01000046.1 GCA_007135635.1 Methylomicrobium sp.
CCCTGTAACTCAGCAATTGCCGAGGAGCAAAAATCTGCAAGCGCTATGGATGGCGTGAATGCAGATTTTGCAGGAGCAAAAATCTGCCCTGCTGCCGACACCTGTCAATCGAGCAACCGTACCCTCCTTTCAACAATCCGCTCAATATTGAAAAAAGCAAGTTATTTAGAGCTATATCCTTTGGTTACTGCTGACTTTGAGTTCAAATGGATATCAACTATTAACGCAAACATAGCCTTAACAAAACCCTCTCTTTACGGCATGAATTGCCGGAATCCAGCCGGTTAGGTCGACTTAGGCGGAGCCGTAACCCGATATATCGATGGACAAAATCTCGGGTTACGCTAGTGGTTCTCACGGTCCGGAGACTGTGAAAGTATTCAATATAACGAACTAACCATGAATTGCATGAAGAATTAATTCGTTGATTTTTTCTTCATTACCTTCATGTTCTTCATGATGAAATGCTTTTTCTAGGTTTAAAGCTTTTTCGAGTCGAGTGCTTGTTCCTGCATCAATGCACGTATCACGACCGACGCACAGATACCGCCGAAAGCAGCCGGCAAATACGAGATCGTTCCGTAGGCGGATTTTTTATATTGGTTACCTTCCGTCATCATCAACGATTCCTTGATCACGGCTTCGGGCGAAAACACGGTTTTAACGCCGTTTCGGATGCCCATTTTTCGCAAACGAAGACGAATGAATTGCGCAAACGGGCAGTGATAGGTCTTGGAGATATCGACCACTTTGATTTGCGTCGGATCAAGCTTGCCACCCGCACCCATCGAACTGACGATTTTCATTTTGCGTCGCTTGGCCGCCTGTATCAAGGTAATTTTCGGCTTCAAACTATCGATCGCATCGACCACATAGTCATACGGCGTATTCAATATCTCGAGTGCGGTATCGGGCGTAATGAATTCGTGCCTGACGTGCAGTTTCAAATCAGGGTTGATCGCAAGCAGGCGCTCGCCCATGATATCGGCTTTCGATTGCCCATGCGTCGTCGCCAACGCAGGCAGTTGACGATTACGGTTACTCGGCTCGACCACATCGCCGTCAACGATCGTCATCTCTCCGACGCCGGCGCGGCAGATAAATTCGGCCGCGAACGAGCCGACTCCGCCCATGCCGACCACTAAAACATGAGCCTTTTGCAACCTTTCCAGTTTAACCGGCCCGATCAATAATTCGGTTCGAGACAGCCAGCTTAAATCAGTCATGTAAAAAAACTCGGATAAAATTGTTTTCGAGGCATTGTTGAAGTTCAAGCAAATCGATTTGCATAATAGTTACCGCAGCCCGGTATATGCTATCGATTGCCAGATAGGAATCGTCGGTTTCCAGAAAAAACCGGTCTCTGGATACAACGGGCAATACCTTAGAGGCATTGCTGTTAGGATGCAACAAAGCCTTACCGAACGACAAATAACACCCCTGTTCGAGCAGACTCGTAGCAATTGAGGTCTTATTATTGAAGCCGTGCACGATCCAAGGCATTAAGGGGTTCAATGCCGCTTTGATGCGCAATAATTCATTAAAAGCACGCACGCAATGAATCACAACCGGCTTCCGAAATTGCTCAGCGAGCTCAAGCTGCTTAATGAAGATTGATTCCTGTAAGGAAAAAGGCGCGCCGCTCAATTTATCGAGACCACATTCGCCGATCGCCAGTAGATTCGCATCGGCCAATGCGGACTTTAGAGTTTGCAAGGCTACCTTACAATCCTGCCGTTCGATAAACCATGGATGAATACCCAACGAATAGAAACCGGCCCGATACTCACAGTCAGTCCATTGCGAAGTATCGATGTTGATAATGACAGTGCCATCACCTTGACCATGCCTGTGAATATCGATCAAAGCACCGACCGGCATCAATAGACTGAAATCAAATCTGATTTATTGGATATGCTCGAATAACACCGAACTCAAATAGCGTTCACCGGAGTCAGGCAGTATCACGACAATCGTTTTTCCGGCGAACTCGTCTTGTTCGGCCAATCGGACTGCCCCAACCACCGCCGCGCCACAAGATATTCCGCACAGAATGCCCTCCTCGAGCACCAATCGTCTGGCCATCTCGACCGCTTCCATGCTCTCGACCTGTTCGACCCGATCGACGATAGACAAATCGAGCGTATCCGGAATAAAGCCTGCGCCGATGCCTTGTATCTTGTGCGGTCCTGGTTGCAGTGCCTGTCCTGCCAATTGTTGCGAAATCACCGGGCTTTCCTTCGGTTCAACCGCGACGGACATAATCTTTTTGCCTTTGGTATGCTTGATATAGCGCGACACGCCGGTGATCGTTCCGCCGGTACCGACACCACAAACCAGGATATCGACACTACCCTCGGTATCGTCCCAAATTTCAGGGCCGGTAGTTTTTTCATGAATCGCGGGATTGGCCGGATTTTTAAATTGTTGCGGCATAAAATAACGCGCAGGATCGCTTTGCGCGATTTCCTCGGCACGCTCGATCGCGCCCTTCATGCCTTCGGCACCCGGCGTCAAAATCAGTTGCGCGCCAAACGCGGCCAAAACTTTACGCCGCTCGAGACTCATCGTATCAGGCATCGTCAACGTCAATTTATAACCGCGTGCTGCAGCGACATAAGCCAAGGCAATACCGGTATTTCCGCTGGTCGGCTCGACGATTTCGATACCGGGTTTCAAGATACCTCGCTGTTCGGCATCCCAAATCATCGCCGCGCCGATTCTGCATTTGACCGAATAAGCTGGGTTCCGACCTTCGATCTTGGCCAATACCGTAGCCTTGTTGCCGGCGATACGGTTTAATTTAACTAAAGGCGTACGGCCTATCGATAATGAATTGTCATCGAAAATGTTCATATTGCCTCCTCTTTTTATTAACTTGACGAGGGCTTGATGATTTCATTTTTGATCCTAAGCTGGCAAGTTTTTTCTTGCCGGTTGAAGACTGACGAATAGAAATCATGCGAGAAACTTATCCGGTTCCGAAGGTCCTCACTGGAAACCCATACCTTGACCACGGTAAGACCGGCATGCATTTCCAAGCAGCGCTGGAACGAGAAAAAACCCATCAACCCGGCGGCCAGCGCATCGAACGTCCGCCCAGCAAATGCAGATGCAGATGGTACACCGCTTGGCCTCCGTACTCATTGCAGTTTATGACGGTCCGGTAGCCGTCATCGGCCAAGCCTTCCAGAGCCGCCAACTTCGATGCTGTCAGTAATAAATGGCCGGCCAAGTCGGCATCGTCAAGCTCGTTCAACGTGGCA
>SLIO01000090.1 GCA_007135635.1 Methylomicrobium sp.
CAATGCTTAGCTTCACACTCATGTAACCTGGATATCGGCAATCCATTCCGATATGACGGATAAAGCCACAAATATACCATAGTATAGGCACTAAGTTGGCGCTTATGGGGTGTGCGGTCCCTCACCTAACGCTAGGTGAGGGACCAGCATGGCGCTGGCAACTTTACAATATAAGGTAGCACGATGGGTATTATCCAAGCTAATTGCGACAATCATCTGGTCTTCAAATAACAATCTTAAATCCTAAATCCGGCTCTATCAGCGTCGCACTACCTTTCGATCAATACGACCGCCTGGACGGCAATGCCTTCACCGCGACCTTCGAAGCCGAGCTTTTCGGTCGTGGTCGCCTTGACATTGATACAGTCGAGTTCGACGTTCAAATCTTCGGCAATATTACGGCACATCCACTCGATATGCGGCGCCATTTTCGGCGCTTGGGCAATAATCGTAATATCGGCATTGACGAGAAAATAGCCTTTATTTTGCACGATCCGATAAACGTGACGAAGTAATACGCGGCTATCGGCTCCTTTGAAACTCGGATCGGTATCGGGAAAGTGCTTGCCGATATCGCCCAAGGCGGCCGCTCCTAATAGCGCATCGGATAAAGCATGCAGCACGACATCGCCGTCCGAATGCGCATCGAGGCCTTTTTCATAGGGGATCTTCACGCCGCCCAGAATGACGTCGCCGCCTTCCTTGAAACGATGCACATCATAACCTTGACCGACTCTGATCATTGTTGTTGCTCCAAATAAAATTGCGCTAAGGGTAAGTCTTCGGGTCGGGTAATCTTGATATTGTCAGGACGGCCTTCGACGATTTTCGGTCTCATGCCGAACAATTCGAGAGCACTAGCTTCGTCGGTCACTGCCGGATTGCCGACCGACGCTTCGAGTGCCTGTTTCAATCGGCCATAGCGAAACATCTGCGGTGTCAACGCGCGCCAAATATGCGCTCTATCCAGGGTTCCGACAATACTGCCGCCTTCAACGCTTTTTAGCGTATCGTGCGACGACAGCGCCAAGATACCGCCAACCTCGTCATCTTGCAATGAGTCGATCAGCAGCCGAATATCGGCGGCGGTAATGCACGGTCTCGCCGCGTCGTGAACCAACACCCAGTCCTGTTCGGATGCTCGCCCGGATATCGCCTGTAACGCAGAAAGCACTGAATCCGCCCGCTCCTTGCCACCTGGTGCCGTCAGTACACACTCATTTTTAGAAACCGCAAGTTCCGGCCAATAAGGATCTTCGACAGAAATCGCCACCGAGACCGCGCTAAAAACTTTTGTCTGCAACAAACGCGATAGCGTATGCTCCAAGACGGTCTTGCCCACTAATTCGAGATATTGCTTGGGTCGGTCGGCCTGCATCCGTTTACCGACGCCCGCCGCCGGCACTACCGCCCAATAGGATGGGGTATGAGTCATTGATAACCGCTAAAGAAATAAAATCAGTAGGGTGCGCACCGCGCATTATTTGGGTTCCTACAATAAACCTATAATGAACCGCCTGACGCAGTTGGTTGGTGCTTCGAAAAAGGTACGCGATGCCACCTACTCAAGAACCTGAAAAAAAGTCTCATCTTCTCTGATCATCCCTAATTCGTAACGCGCACGCTCTTCTATCGCGTCCTGACCTTTACGCAAGTCCAGCACTTCACCATATAAAGCGGCATTACGTTCCTTTTTTTCCTGGACCTCCAGGGCAAGCTGATCTAATCGTGCTTGATATTGATTGATTTGCCTAATGCCACCGTCGCCGAACCACAGGCGATATTGCAAATGCATCATGATCGCTACCAGCACGATGACTACTATTTTAAAAGGATTCATGTACCAAAGGCCCTTGAAACAGGGCGCCTACAAGGACGCCCTGTTTAGGTCGATCAAAGCATTTTGAACGCACTACGGCCCGCATATTTGGCGTTGCTGCCCAATTCGTCCTCGATTTTCATTAGACGATTGTATTTGGCAACACGATCGGAACGGCTCAACGAACCGGTTTTGATCTGACCGGTTCCGGTCGCTACAACTAGATCGGCAATCGTCGTATCTTCAGTTTCACCGGAGCGATGCGAAACGACGGCAGTGTAACCGGCCGCATGGGCGGTATGAATCGCATCAAGCGTTTCGGTCAAGGTGCCGATCTGATTAACCTTGATCAAAATCGAATTGGCGATGCCTTTCTCGATGCCTTCTTTCAAGGTTTTAGGGTTGGTCACGAACAAATCGTCGCCGACTAATTGAATCTTGCCGCCCAGTTTTTCGGTATGAATTTTCCAGCCCGCCCAGTCGTTTTGATCCAAGCCGTCTTCGATCGAGATGATCGGATATTTTTTGACCCACTCGACGAAGAAATCGGTCATTTCTTCTGACGTAAAACTGCGATTTTCCGCGGACAATACGTATTTTCCGTCTTTGTAATATTCAGAACTGGCCGCATCCATGCCCAGATAGATATCTTGACCCGCTTTGTATCCGGCTTTTTCGATCGCTTCGAGGATCACTTCGATCGCTTCTTCGTTTGAAGACAGATTCGGTGCAAAACCGCCTTCGTCACCGACCGTGGTTGCCAAACCTTTACCTTTCAGTACTTTCGCCAGGTTGTGGAACACTTCCGCACCATAACGAATTGCTTCTCGGAAAGTCGGCGCGCCGACCGGCAAAATCATGAACTCTTGCAAATCGACACTGTTATCGGCATGCGAACCGCCATTGATAATATTCATCATCGGCACCGGCATAATGAATTCGCCGGTCGTGTTCATGTAATTGTACAAAGGCAGTCCCGCGTCTTTCGCTTCGGCATGAGCGGCCGCCATCGAAACTGACAAAATCGCGTTTGCGCCGAGACGGCCCTTGTTTTCGGTTCCGTCCAGTTCGATCATTTTTTGGTCGATCGCCGATTGATCGCCGGCATCCATGCCGAGAACGGCCGAACGGATTTCGGTGTTGACATTACTGACGGCCTTCAACACACCCTTACCTAAATAACGCGATTTGTCGCCGTCACGCAATTCGATCGCTTCGCGTTCGCCGGTCGATGCGCCGGAAGGCACCATCGCGCAGCCGATAAAGCCTGAGTCGAGAACGACTTCAGTCTCGATCGTCGGGTTACCGCGTGAATCCAAAATTTCTCTTGCACGAATATCTACTATTTCAGCCATTAGGGTTCCTTATAAAGTTGTTTCGATCAAACTATTTGCTTTCACAGCCCGATCCAAGGTGATTAAAATTTCAAGTAATTCTTTGATGC
>SLIO01000048.1 GCA_007135635.1 Methylomicrobium sp.
CAAAAAAGGGGTCAGGTTTATTTAATAATTTACCCCTTGCCAAGGACCCGTTCTATACGTTTCGAGTATGCCATGATCAACGATAAACGCACCGATGAATTCTCGGACTGGCTCGACAATCTGAAAGACCGCACAACCAAGCAACGATTGAAGACAATCAGTCGGGTGATTTCGTTGAAATCGTTAGGGTTGGGGCGTTTTGATTCATGTTAAGGCGCACCGGCTTCATCCAATAAGCGGGCGATGGTGTCATAAAGATTGGGCAGCGTGGTTTCTATGGTATGCCAGACCGTCATATATCATTGACCGAGGCATAACCGTGTATCAGCAAATTGCGGAAGGCGACGATTTGCGGTACATCCGGAATCTGCTCTACCCATTGCGGTTCGATTTTGCAGAGTTGATTGCGCGCTTCGCCGATGATTTCGAACTGACGCTCGACTGCAGAACGCAGTAGGCGATCACCGGTGTAGTCTTTATACGTTTTACCGGCCACAAATTCCAGAATGGCTTCGTCTGCGGAGTGGGCGTCCCACAAAAAGGCGCGGGCATCACGCTGCATAAACCAACTCTCGGCTTTGTTCGATTTTGGCGCGCACGTAAGGGTTGCGGAGAGCAGCGGTTTCGGCCAGATCCACCCCACGGCCAATCAGTTGTTCCAGTTCCCGACGTAAGCCAAAAAAGGTATGCAAGGAGGGCGTTTGTCTTTCGCTGGAAAATTCCACCAAAAAATCGGCATCGCTCAAGGCTGGATCGAAATCGCTACCGCGCGCGGCAGAACCGAACACCTCCAGTTTGCGAACGTGGTAACGCCGGCACAGTTCGGCGATGGCGGGCGGATATTGCTGGATAGCGGGATGCATGCAGTATCTCCTCTGTCTGGTTAGATGCGTCCGATGATTCTACCGCAGCAATGCTTCGGCTAAAAAGCTTTTTTAAAAAAGGAGTCAGGTTGAATTAATAATTTAACCCGCTCCCTTTTCTTGTTGTTCTTTATTGTCTTTGCCCCTTTTTTCTTCATATTAGGCAATAAATTTGTCATAGTCGGCATGAGAACCGATCCAAATCCATTGGATTCCATCTGGGGCATCAATTCCGATGACACGGTAATTCTGACCCACTCGCGCAGACCATAATTCTTCAATACGTTTCAATCGAATAGATGGATGACTAGGGTTTTCCTTAAGCAATTCGTAATTCTTATCAGCAAGTTCTCGAATTTCGATAGGAAGTTTCCAGTACAACTCCCAGAAATCCGATGAGGTATAGTGCTTCAAAGTTCACGAGCCTTGCCTTGGGCTAATTCTTCTCGTGCTTTCGCAATAAGTTTGTTAAATTTCCCTGCCTGAAAGTCAGATTTGATTTGAGCGTCCCAACGATCATTTTCAAGTTGAAGGAACCAATCGCGAAATTGAGTAAATTCTTCTTTAGGTAAGTTGTAAACACGGGATTCAAGTTCTTCAACTTCGCTCATATCAATAACTCCTTAAATTAAGAGACTATGTCTTTCTAAATGATATTTATCTTATCATTCTGGCGACTCTATTTTCTTCAAATTTTTATTGAGATCTACGATAACAAATAACTAAAGGGTTCAGCCCTAAGCTAGGGCTGTCGAAATTAATCCAATAATAGTAGTTAAAAAATGCCCGAATTCCGGCTTCGAGCTTTGTTGGAGATAACCCCACCCCAACCCTCCCCTTATCAGGGGAGGGAGTAAACATTTCCCCTGACTCAGGGGGAGTAGGAAGCCCTCAATGGCTTCTACTAAGCGGGATAGAGAGGAATTGGCTTGTAACATATTTACAGGTTGCATTACATTCTCCTTAAAAATCTAGTCTAGGCTAGCTAATCGCGCAAATCAATCGGACATTAAATGAGGTTCGTAAAAGGAAAAAAGGGGCAGTCAACCGGAAGCGGTGCCATTATTTTTTATTTACCGTTTCTGATTCTGAAGGATAAAAAGCACAGCCAAAACAGAGTTCGCCATAATCGGCACTCTCGTCCTTCGATAGATCATTAAATATTAATAAAATCAGTTAACTATCGGCTTTTATTGTATCGGCAAGAAAATCGGCAACAATTTTTGCCATCTGTATAATTAGTCTATGAAAAACAAATTATTAGATTAGTTAAAGATCGGCATGCCAACACCAACCGAAACGCCTTATAGCATCGAGCCTTGTCTGCTGGAAAACCCACCATTAGATATAGTCGATTTGGTGGCGGATCTGACCTCACTGACTGAGCAGCTAGGTACTCGATTACATCCCAATACCGCCGCAAGCTTGGCCTATACGCTGCGGATCATGAATTGCTATTACTCGAATCTGATTGAAGGCCACAACACCCTGCCCCGCGATATCGAGCGAGCATTGGCCAATGAACTTGATAACGATCAAGCCAGGCGCCATTTACAAATCGAAGCTAGAGCACATGTTCGTGTACAAAAGCTGATCGACGAGATGCATACCAAAAATACCCTGCCTGAACCGGCATCTTCAGATTTTTTGCGGCGGCTACATACCGAATTTTACCGAGATGCCAACGATGAGATGCTAATAATCAAACAAGGACTGCAAGACTACAAAATGGTGCCGGGCGAATTTAGAACGTTAACCTCTCATGATGTTACTGTCGGCCGGCATCTGCCACCCAGCAGTGAAACTGTGGCGGATTTCATGCAGTATTTCGAAAAGCGTTACCAACTTGAAACGATGGGCAAAGGCAGCCGTATTTTAGCGATGGCCGCCGCGCATCACCGTTTGGCCTTTATCCATCCGTTTCCCGATGGTAATGGACGTGTCAGCCGATTAATGAGCCACGCCATGGGGCTTAAGGCCGGAATCGGCGCATTCGGGCTATGGTCTATTTCTAGGGGATTGGCACGTGGTCTGAACAGCCGGCAGGAATATAAACAGATGATGGATTATGCCGACAGCCCAAGGCAAAGTGATTTGGATGGGCGTGGTAACCTTTCGCAAAAAGCATTGACCGAATTTGTCAGATGGTTCCTGGCGGTGTGTATCGATCAGGCGAAATTCATGACCTCATTGTTCGAGTTCGATCGACTCGTTAACCGATTGAAAATCTACACCGAAAGACAGGGTCTTAGACCCGAAGCCTTTTTCATTTTGCATCGGATTCTATTGCAAGGTGAAATGCCACGCGGCGAAGCGGAACGAGTGACTGGCCTGAAAGAACGCAGTGCCCGTATGGTGTTGGCCGATTTG
>SLIO01000414.1 GCA_007135635.1 Methylomicrobium sp.
AAAAGAGCAAGATACTTTGCTCTGGAACGCGCTACGAACTAAACGCCGCGAGCTTGCCGATGAGCAGGATATTCCGCCGTATCAGATTTTCCATGATGCAACATTGATGGAGATGGTCGAACGCAGACCGATGAATTCTCAGCAATTCCGTTTAATATCTGGGGTTGGCGAACGTAAATTGGAGTTATACGGCGACGATTTTTTGTCCGTGATTCAAGAGTTCGGCGCAAGTTCGGAAACCATGACGATATTGCCGGATTCTGTCTCTGAGACCGTCGATCTGTTTCGGTTGGGTTATGACGCCGAAAAAATCGCCAATCAACGCGGTTTTACCCTAGATACGATTTATAATCATTTGGCTCAGGCCCTCGAGCAAGGCATCGTCGAATTGGCCGAGGTGGTGGCTTTGCCCAAAACTGAAATCATTGCGATTCAAGATGCCATATTAGGCTTGCCGGAAGACCAAAAAAATGCCTTGAAACCGATCTTCGAAGTATTCGGCGGGGAATATAGTTATGGTGTATTGCGTTGCGTTCGAGCGGCATTGCAATTGGCTGATGAATGATTTGTTTCGAATAATGTCCGCTGATGAGCTTCAGTTGATTGTCAAATCGATTGATAGCCAGTTTAATAGGCCCATTTTTTTATGTGTATTAGGAGTCATACGTGGCAAAGGCCAGTGATTTAAAGCGTGGAATGGTGGTTGAGATTAACGGTGTACCGCATGTAGTCAAGCAAATCGAGGTTAGAAGTCCCTCCTCACGTGGGGCGACGACCTTATATAAAATCCGGTTCAACAATCTCAAGACCGGGCAAAAACTCGATGAAACGTTGAAAGGCGACGATTTTTTCAAGGATGCCGATTGCGTTCGCGTGAAAGTTCAGTTTTCTTATATCGACGGCGACAATTACGTCTTTATGAACATGGAGGATTACAGTCAATACACAGTCGGCGCGGACGATCTGGAAGAACAGAAAGGCTATTTGACTGAAGGGCTCGAGGATATCGTTGCGTTGTTGTTCGACGATAACGTGTTGGGTATCGAACTACCGAGCTCTGTAGCGTTGGAGATCGTCGAGACCGCACCGGAAATCAAGGGCGCCACAGCCACCGGCAGAACCAAGCCGGCGCGATTGACGACTGGTTTGGAAATACAGGTTCCGGAATATCTCAAGACCGGCGAAATAATCAAAATCAATACCGTTACCGGAAAATTTATGTCTAGGGCTTAAGGCAGGTCGGGTCAGGGTCTTAACGGTGCCGTGCCGCCGCTTTCGAGATAGTGTTTATAATCGGACAGTACCTGAGCATGATCGAAAGCCAGCTTTGCCGGGAGCGTGTCAAAGGTGAAAGTACCGAGGTTTTTTGCGTCGTCATCGGCTTTCGGCGTGCCAGAAGCTTCGGCGATATAGACCGCGGTGACGGTATGATTGCGAGGGTCGCGCTGCGGGTTCGAATAAATACCGAGCAGCGCGGTCAGACGAACATCGAGACCGGTTTCCTCGCGGGCTTCACGGATGGCGGCATGTTCAATGGTTTCGCCGACATCGACAAAGCCGCCCGGGATGGCCCAGCCGAACGGCGGATTGGCGCGTTCAATTAGAACGAAAGGGCGCCCCGGACGGTCGGTTAATTCGATTAAGGCGTCGGCGGCCAATAGAGGGGTTATGGGTTTCGGCATAGTTGTTCTCGCAAAAGTTTGAAGCTCGCGGTCTAAGTTACCTGAATTTCTTTCAATAATCGAGTCTAAGGGTATTGATCTAAAATTCTAAAAACGGACTTTTCATGACTGAAATTGTGTTTTACTGGTAAGGCATGATTCACGCATTACTATTATTACTCGTTGCCAACGGCGCGCCGGTCATTGCCTGGAAACTGTTCGGTAAGCTTTTTGCCTGGCCCTTAGACGCTGGGATTATGATGTCCGACGGTCGGCCGTTGTTCGGACGTTCCAAGACTTGGCGTGGCATTTTGAGCTCGATTGGCTTAGTTTCCGCCGTATCTTGGTTGATGGGATACGGGTTGGCGATTGGCGCCATGTTCGGCGGGTTGGCAATGATCGGAGATTTGTCGGCCAGTTATGTTAAGCGACGGCGTGGAATGATCGAAAGTAGCCGTGCACGGGGGCTTGATACGGTACCGGAGTCGCTGTTGCCGGTAGTTTTATTGAAGTCGCAGTTGGCATTGAACGGGCTCGATATCGCCGCAGTTGTCTTATTATTTTTTTTGATCGAAGAGTTCGTCTCGCCGATTTTATATCGCTTACAAATCCGTAAACGTCCTTACTAAATCCTTATGAACTTGAAAGACAATCACTTGCGGGTTTTGACCTATAACATTCACAAAGGCTTCAATGTCGGTAATCGGCGGTTTGTTCTGCATCAAATCCGCGAGGCCTTGATTGCCGCAGATGCCGATTTATTGTTTTTGCAAGAAATGCAGGGTGAGCATGCGCACCGCGAAAAAAACATTCCGGATTGGCCCGAGCGTTCGCAGTTCGAATTTATCGCCGAAGGTGTTTGGCCTTATTACGCTTACGGCAAGAATGCGATCTATAGTGCAGGTCATCATGGCAATGCCATTTTGAGCAAATATCCTTTCGAGAGCCACGAAAATATCAATGTATCGCCGTTTCCGTGGGCTAGTCGCAGCTTGCTCCATGGTGTGGTTAAATTGAAAGCGGATATTCAACCGCTGCATATCGTTTGTATTCATTTCGGGCTAACCGGAAAGGAGCGGCGCCTGCAAGTCGCCAAACTTTGCGAAAGAATAGACGAACATGTACCGCACGGTGCCCCGTTAATTGTGGCCGGAGATTTCAACGATTGGCTGGGTCAGGCCGAGCGCTTTTTTTACGAGCACTTGGAACTTAAGGAAGTGTTTAGAACCACGCATGGCCGTTATGCCCGAACTTTTCCGGCTTGGCTGCCTATCTTGCCGATGGATAGAATTTATTTTCGAGGTTTAGTGCCGGTATCTTGCGAACGTTTAGCTCATGCGCCTTGGCATGTATTATCCGATCATTCGCCGCTGGCGGCAACATTCGAATTATGACCTAAGGATTTCGTGATAAATAACGTCCTGGAGCTATAGGCTTTGTTGAGGGTTCGGTAACTCGATTGGCAGGTGTCGGCGGCAGGGAAAGCCGCCGTCAAGCCTTCACGGACGTATTCACGGCGTCCTGCCAAGCGAGTTACCGAACCCTCCCTGAAA
>SLIO01000393.1 GCA_007135635.1 Methylomicrobium sp.
AAACCCTGGAAAAACTACCCACCTGGCCTAACAGCCGGATCGACGAATTGTTGCCGTTCGACCGCGGGGATTAAATCATGTTCTGTCGAGCACGAATAGGTGGCTCGGTTGGACGCTTACGATTAATCCGCCTATTAACACAAAGGAGAACCTCGAACCATAAATACACAACAATTAGACACTAAATAAAACAACTTAGTGTCTCAATGTCATTGACACATTCCGGAGGAAGGCCAGCGTGCCTTGCTTCACCGCCTGATAACACTCAAATACGGTGCATTACCTGAAGATATTGTCTTGAAATTGGCACAGGCGGATACCGAGCAGTTAAGGCGTTGGTCTGAACGCATCCTGACCGCAGACACGTTAGCGCAATTATTTTCCGATCAATAATGCCTCACCCCTAAACTCTGCTTGGCCTATCATCAAGAGATTGGGGGCAGGTCTTCTATTTGACACCATGAGTGGGATGGGCATAAGCCCAATTTGGTGCTTATTCTATGATGCGTTTATGGCTTTATTCGTCATCTAGGTTGAGTTGTCGATATCCAGGTTATATGGAGTGAAGCTACGCATTGCCTCCGTGGCACTGGATTCGGCCACAAATCCGTATGGAACGGATTTGCATTTACCCGAAGGGCTCCGGGCAGGATAGCCCGGAGTGAATCCCTGGCGGAATGGCGCGTTCCTTTCTTAAGTTGGGCCTTATGGGTCGCCTCGTTATTCTAAGCCGATCGGCTCTTTTTGAAAACTAGATGTTTTTCGCTCGGATGTGCTTAGTTTTGAATTAACTCTCTTTTACCCTGCTAAACCGGTTAAAATGGACGGTTTTTTACAACACTTATACATCCGGACAAAATCTTGATTTCAACAGCTAATATCACCATGCAATTCGGGGCAAAACCCCTGTTTGAAAATATTTCCGTCAAATTTGGCGAGGGCAACCGTTACGGCCTGATCGGCGCTAACGGTTGCGGTAAATCGACCCTCATGAAAATTCTAAGCGGCGAATTGGAGCCTTCCGGCGGCAACGTCAGTATCGGTCCGAATGAACGTTTGGGCAATCTGCGCCAGGATCAATTCGCTTTCGAGACGTTTACGGTGCTGGATACCGTCATCATGGGCCATGAAGAGCTATGGCGCGTTAAACAGGAGCGCGACCGCATTTATTCGCTGCCGGAAATGAGCGAAGAAGAAGGGATGCAAGTTGCCGAGCTGGAAGTGGAGTTCGCGGAACTAGACGGATATACCGCCGAATCCCGTGCCGGCGAATTGCTGCTAGGCTTGGATATTCCTCAGGAACAGCATGCCGGCTTGATGAGTGCCGTTGCGCCCGGCTGGAAATTGCGCGTCTTGTTGGCGCAAGCCTTATTTGCCGATCCCGATATTCTGCTGTTGGATGAGCCGACTAATAACCTTGATATCAACACGATTCGCTGGCTGGAAAATATTTTGAACGAGCGCGACTCGACGATGATTATCATCTCGCATGACCGCCATTTTTTAAATAGCGTCTGTACGCACATGGCGGATTTGGATTATGGCGAACTGCGTATTTATCCGGGGAATTACGACGAATACATGACCGCGGTTACCGAAGTGCGCGAACGTCTGCTGGCCGGCAATGCCAAAAAGAAAGCTCAAATTGCCGAGTTGCAAACCTTCGTCAGCCGGTTTTCGGCCAATGCCTCGAAAGCCAAGCAAGCGACTTCACGCGCCAGACAATTGGAAAAAATCAAGCTGGACGAAGTGAAGCCGTCTAGTCGAGTCAATCCGTTCATTCGCTTCGACCAAGATAAAAAGCTGCATCGCTTGGCGTTGGAAGTGGAAGGTTTGAGCAAAGGCTACGGTGCCGAACCCTTGTTCAACGATCTCAAGCTCGTGGTTTCGGTCAGCGAACGCGTTGCCGTGATCGGTCCTAACGGCATCGGTAAAACCACCTTGCTCCGTACCCTGGTGCGAGATTTGATTGCCGATGACGGGGTGATCAAATGGTCTGAAAATTCCAGCGTCGGTTATTATGCGCAGGACCATGCCGGCGACTTTGCCGAAGACATTACTTTGACGGAATGGATGGGCCAATGGCGGCAGCCCGGCGATGACGATCAAACCATTCGCGGCACTTTAGGCCGCTTGTTGTTTTCGCAGGACGACATTCACAAATCGGTCAAAGTGCTGTCCGGCGGCGAAAAAGGTCGGATGCTGTTCGGCAAATTGATATTGCAAAAAAACAATATCATGGTCATGGACGAACCGACCAATCACTTGGACATGGAATCGATCGAGTCGCTGAATACCGCGCTGGAAAACTATCCCGGAACCCTGATATTCGTAAGTCATGACCGCGAGTTCGTGTCCTCGTTGGCAACTCGGATTATTGAATTGGCACCGCAGGGCATCGTCGATTTTAACGGTAATTATGAAGATTATTTAGCCAGCCAAAGTTTGAATTGAGCTAAGGATTTCGCGACAAATAACTTCCCGGACCTATGGGACTTATTGTAGGGTTCGCTTTTCTGGTTACAACGGTCCTCGGCTCGTCGTTAGATATAAATGGTAGATACAGCCTGCCATCTTAGCCAATGTGACCTCGATACCATTTATTGTTACCTAACGTACCCTGCTTCGAAATCGCGATCTGGGGATCGCTCCCACAGAGAAACCTGCCCCATGTGGGAGCGCGCCTTCGTCGTCCCTCACCTAACGCTAGTTGAGTGAAAGCCATTAACGCTCAAGCACCAAGAGTCTTGCCGGACGACAAGGTGATCCATTTTTCGACCATTTTTTTAAACCGATAGGACTAAGACTTTCTGGTTACTAAGCTGGAGAGACTGTGAAAGTATTCAATCTTGCGAAATAACCATGAAGAGCATGAAGTATACCTTTCGCACTTCAAATTTCGGCAGTGCCCGAGGAGGCGCCGGGGTGTGCGGCAAAGGCTTTGCCAGCATGGAGCTGGCATATAGCCTACATGGACGTATTCACGGCGTCCTTTGGCGGACACCCCGGCGCCGAATTTTGATCTACTACGGGTATAACATGAAGCATTATATTGTTGATTTTATAGCCTTTATCTTCATTGCCTTCATGTTCTTCATGGTGACTAAATTTTTTTACTGTGAAAGTTCGTAGATATAGACCCTTTATCTAATTTTTCGATATACGGCGCTCGACAGAGCAAATGCCGGTTCCGGAGAGGGTGCG
>SLIO01000126.1 GCA_007135635.1 Methylomicrobium sp.
GCAAGCGACAAGCACAATAAGATTAGCGGCAATGTTTTTGCCGAGCTTAGAAATGTGTTGAAGCAAAGACAGTCGCCATGCACAGCCTATATCAACGACATGAAAATCAAAGTCCAAAACGACTTTTATTATCCCGATGTGATGGTGGTCTACGACCGGCAGAATCATGAAAACGATTACTATAAAACCAGCCCCGTCATCATCATTGAAGTGCTTTCGCCGACGACACGGAGAATCGACAAAACCTTGAAACGCGAAGCCTACCAATCCTTGGAATCGCTGCAGGAATATGTGCTAATCGAACAAGATAAGGCCGAAATCGAAGTGTTTACGCGGCAAAGCGGCTGGCAGGCGGCTTATTATTATCTCGGCGATACGATTTATTTCGAGTCGATCGATACGAGTATTTCGGTCGAGGATATCTATTATCAGGTCAATAACGAGGATGTCTCGGCATTCATTCAGGAACAGCGGCAATCTTGCAATAGTTAAATATAAAATCAATGTATCCAACAATCGAACATCACGGCGCGGTCAACGGCGTCACCGGCTCCTGTCATGAGTTGAAAATCGATGCAGACGATTCGGTGTTGATCGATTGCGGTTTATTTCAAGGCGCGGAAGTCTCAAACGACGGCGCGGCCTTCGACAAACTGCAGATCGAATTTCCGGTTCAGCCGGTCCGTGCGTTGATCGTCACGCATTGTCATATCGACCATGTCGGTCGCATACCTTATTTGCTGGCTGCCGGTTTCGACGGGCCGATTTATTGTTCCGAGCCGTCGGCAGAATTGTTGCCGCTGGTGCTCGAAGATGCGGTGCAGGTCGGATTCACGCGCGACAAGGCGCTGGTCGAGCGTTTTATCGGCCTGATCAAATCGAAAATAATTGCCGTGCCTTACGCTCAATGGCAAACGGTGCCGTTGAGCGGGAAAACCGGTAGCAAATTAAAAATCAAGTTCAAACCGGCCGGCCACATACTCGGTTCCGCCTACATCGAATGCGATGTCGGGAACGGCGAACAACATAAACGCATTGTGTTTTCCGGCGACTTGGGCGGCCCCTACACGCCGCTGCTGCCGTCGCCGAAATCGCCCTACCGGGCCGACGTGCTGGTGCTCGAAAGCACCTACGGCGACCGTTTGCATGAAAACAGGCGGCAACGTAAAGAAATGCTGAAACAATTGATCAGCCATTGCTTGCAAAATCGCGGCGCGATCTTGATCCCGGCGTTCAGCATTGGACGCACGCAGGAACTCCTGTACGAACTCGAAGAACTGATTTATCGTTACCGGGAGGAAACCGTAGCGAAAGGCCTGGCCTGGGAAGACCTCGAAATCATCGTCGACTCGCCGCTGGCGAATCGCTTCACAGAAGTTTACCGAAAGCTCAAACCTTATTGGGACGCCGAAGCCAAGCGGAAGCTGCGCGCCGGGCGGCATCCGTTAGCGTTTGAGCAGATCACGACGATAGACTCGCATCAAGATCATCTGAACACGGTCGACTATCTGAAAAAGACCGCGCGGCCTTGTATCGTCATTGCGGCCAGCGGTATGTGCGCGGGCGGTCGCATCGTCAATTATTTAAAAGCTTTAATCGAAGACGAGCGCACCGATATTCTTCTGGCCGGTTATCAAGCAGAAGGCACGCCGGGGCGGACCATTCAAACTTACGGTCCGAGAAAAGGCTATGTCGAACTGGACGGGCGGCGTTATACGATCAATGCGGGCGTGTATCAATTGAACGGCTACTCCGCTCACGCTGATAGGGACTCGTTGGTCCGGTTCGTCAAAGGCATGCGGGTCAAACCATCGGAAATTCGGTTGATTCATGGCGACGTAAAGGCCAAGTCGGCATTGCAACAAGCGCTGCTGAAAGTTGTGCCCGATGCGAACGTGTTGATTCCCTAAGGATTTGGTCGTAAATAACTTCCCTATTTTATGGAGGGTTCAGTAACTCGCTTGGCAGGTGTCGGCGGCAGGGAAAGCCGCCGTCAAGCCTACAAGGACGTATTCACGGCGTCCTGTCAAGCGAGTTACTGTACCCTCAACAAAGCTCATAGTTCCAGGACGTTAGTTATCACGAACCCCTAAATCAACAAATCGCAAATTTCAGAAATCCCAAGATTAACGCGGAAAAGGTCGAATCATGTCATTGCAAGCACTTCCAATCGGTATCAATACACTGTCGGTGATACGCGAACAAGACATGGTCTATATCGATAAAACCCCGTTGGTCTGGCAGATGACGAAGCAACCGGCGCGATTCTTTTTATCCCGCCCGCGCCGCTTCGGCAAAAGTTTGTTGGTCGATACCTTCAAAGAACTATTCGAAGGCAATCGAGCCTTATTCGAAGGTTTATATATTCATGATAAATGGGATTGGAGCAAGTCCTACCCCGTTATTAAAATAGATTTTGCTTCCGGCATCTTACAGAGCCGAAAGCAACTCGACTAGCGTATTGAAATCATCTTGACTGAAAATCAACAGCGTTTAGGCATCAAGTCCCGCAACGAGCGAGCGGATGTTCCAGGAAAGTTTACGGATTTGATCTTGAAAGCAAGCGAACAGTCCGGACAAAAAGTCATTGTCTTGGTCGACGAATACGACAAGCCAATCCTGGATAATATCGATGATCCCGAGCGTGCCGCCGAACTGCGCGAGGGCCTGAAGAATCTGTACTCGGTGTTAAAAGGCCAGGACGCGAATTTGCAATTCGTGTTTATGACTGGCGTCAGCAAATTTTCGAAGGTCAGTTTGTTCATCGGCCTCAATCAACTGCACGACATCACCCTGCATGAGGGCTATGCAACGATTTGCGGCTACACGCAGCATGACCTGGAAACGACATTCGCGGGATATTTAGCGGGCGTCGACTGGGCGCAACTGAAAACCTGGTACAACGGCTATCAGTTTATCGGCGAAGCGGTTTATAATCCATACGATATTTTGTTGTTAATCAGCGGCAACCGGCGTTACCGGAACTATTGGTTCGAAACCGGAAACCCGAGTTTCTTGATCAAATTGTTCCAGCAAAAAGCCTATTTCTTGCCCGATCCGGAACAACTGGAAGTCTCCGTTGCTAAATCGCTATCGACCGCTTTCGGCGAGTCTAAGAGGCTGTCCAAGTAGCCTAGTTGTTGAGTAATTAATTGCGGAGTCGTGCGCCGCTTCCGCTTGGATTTGTTTGTGGACCACTA
>SLIO01000496.1 GCA_007135635.1 Methylomicrobium sp.
CGACGACGACCGGAATCCCGTTGATCAATAATACGATATCGGGAATCTTGGTTTCTCGATGATGAATCCGGAACTGATGGGTGACCACGTAACGGTTATTGCTCAAATCGTCGAAATCCAGCAAACGCACCGGCACATGGCGATTTTTTTCGCCGAACGGCATGGTCTTTTCGCCGCCGAGCCATTTGAAGAACTCTTCATTGGCTTTGACCAAACCGATTTGATTCACCGAAATCAAAATGGCCCGCAGCTTGTAAATCAATTCATCGGCCAGTTCCGGGCGTTGATTGATTTCCGGATTCAAACGCAGCAAGGCGGCTTTGAGATCGCTTTCCACCAACACTTCGTTGATGCCGCGCGGCAGTTCTTCGGCGGATTGATACAGCCATTGCATGCCATACCCCGCCTTGGGATCGGCCACCTTGCCGGCATTCAGATTCATGCCGCTGATTTGGTGGATGATGTAATGCTCGACGCTGTTGAGTTCGGTGAAGGCCATGGTTAAAAGATTTGGTTGATCAGTGATTTTCTAAGGTTTATGGCGCATGAAATTTGCTTTTTCAGAATATTTAAAGTTTTTGCAATTTCTGAAATTTGTTGAACGATTTTTCTTTGCTCTGCAAGGCTTGGAAGCACAATTGGAAATTCTTTAAAAATACTTAGATTGATATGCGGGACACCCGTGCTGATAGTAACAACTTTTAGGTGGCATCTGGCTCGAATTGATAGCAAGTAATAGTAAACAAACTCCGGGAGTGCTTTAGATTTATCTACAGTCAATTTCATCTGACTTTGAGACACAACATATCTATCGAACTTTGCGTCATTCGGGATTAATCCAACCTGTCCTAATGTTCCCCGTTGAGTAACAATTACATCCCCCGGATAGGCCATATTTTGTTTCAATGTTTTTGCCTTCTCTTCTGAAACATAAACGAATCCAGAATCAATAAATTCTGTTTCTCCCTCCGATAAATTATTTCCTCTGAGAACAGGAATTCCTAGAGAATCAATATAGTAACTTCCACTAAGATTCGAGCCAAACGGACCACCGACACAAGAGTACTTTGATGACGCCGCTATTTCCCTAATAGTAGTCTTCAAATACTGTCTTCTAGACGTATGATTGTGTTCATTAAACGAAATACTTTCTTCAAAGACGCTATTTTTAGAGTTAAATTTCTTAAATAAAGTTGACCAAGTCTTTCAACCATTTCATCCATAGCCCAAAGCAATTCAGCCAATTTCGCTTGCTGGGCTTTGGGCGGCAGCAAAAATTCATAATTGGCTATATCCTTCCAGTTGATGTAGGGGTTCACCGAACCTTTAGAATTACGAATCGAGTGTTCGGCAAAGCCCTCTGAAAGCATGACGAATGGCAGCAGCCGTTTGTCAATCTTGGCTTCGTTGGCTTTAAGGTAATGCCGTCAAAATGCGCGACTACGACTTTTCTTAAATAGGTTCTTCTGGAACCATAAAGAATATCGCCTTCTTCAAACTTTCGGATAAAAGCCGGCCCCAAATATTCATCGGTTAATTCGCCCCATTCTCTGATGTGCAGGTCTTCCGAACCCATATGTTCGCCTTTGACATAGCGAGTCAATTCGGTGTTATCACGGTCAACCGATTCTTTTTGCTGAATGGCGACATCGCCAAATTTAACCAGCTGCCAATCGCTTCGATCCAATTGAAGCTCTGTTGCTTGTTCCATTACAAAATCATCCATTTTATTTATTTTGGTAGTCTTCAAAGGTTACGGCGCTATCGATCAACCCAATAATCCGGTTTTCTGTGTTGATGTGTGACGGCAATGATTAAAATATGATCTTATTCCAGCGAATAAATAAGCTTGTAGGGGAATTTGTGCATGACATATTTTCGGATGCCATTTTGTTCTGACGGCCAGGCATCGGGATATTGAATAATACGTTTAATGGCGCTTTTGACTTCCTGTTGAAAGCGTTTGCCTAAACCGGAAAATTCCAATTCGTAATAGTCAATGGCATCCAATAACTCTAATCTAGCCAGCTCGGTAAAAACGACCTTCATGATTGATCGCTGAAGATTTCTTCCATTGGAACCCCTTTTAATCGCCCTTCCCGATACGCCGTTAAACGTTTATCGGCTTCAGCATTCCATACTTCATTCACTTCGCTATCGGGTTTGTCGAGACTGTTTAACAAGGCATCGATAATCGAAAATTTTTCCGAGGCTTTGAGTTGCAGTGCTTCGGTTAATAGTTGTTGCGAATTCATGGTCATCCTCTTTCAGCTTGATGTCAGCGAATCGAATAGCCGCTGCATACTGTTGTTTAATTGTACCGACGCATCTTGCCAATTTTGGTAAGCTTGTGCAAAGGAAATGTCATCGCCGGCATTTTGTTTCTTGACGTAAAAATTGATATTCATATTACCGTCTTGCGCCAGGATTTCTTCCAGGGTTGCGACCTTGGCGAAATGCGGACTATCGACAAAATCAGAAAAGGCTTTATAGAGCTTGTTGATATGCTCATCCGCTAAATAAGCTTGCCCTTTGTTTTCGATGAAGTCTTCTTTGCCATTTACGAACAATACCTTACCTTTTCGTTCCGTCGGTTTATTGGTATTGCCTACCAAAATCATGGCTTCCATTGGAGAGTTATAAAACAAATTTGCTCCCAAGCCAATGACTGCTTCGATTTGATCGGAAGCAACCATCTTCCGCCGCATTTCCGCTTCCGCGTCCCTGAATAAAATGCCGTGGGGCCAAAGAATGACAAAACGTCCATTGTCTTTATCCAGGCTTTGATGAATATGCTGCTGAAACGCATAATCGGCGCAACCTTGCGGCGGCGTACCCCATAGATTACGCCCGTAAGGATCGCTTTCGAAGGCTTTGCGGTCCCAGGCTTTGATCGAGTACGGTGGATTGGCGAGAATGACATTGAAGGTCTTCAATTCGTCGTTTTCCAGGGAAGCCGGATGAGTCAAGGTATTGCCGCGCACGACGCTGAATTCTTCGATGCCGTGCATGAACATGTTCATGCAGGCAATCGCGGAGGTGAGTAGGTTGATCTCCTGGCCGTACAGCTTGAGAGTTCGGTATTCCTTGCCTTCCTCCTTGAAATTCAGCGCGCAATTCAGCAGCAAACCGCCGGAACCGCAATCGGATCATAGACGCTTTCGCCAGACTGCGGGTCCATGATCAGCGTCATCAGTTTGACCACGGTGCGATTGGTATAAAACTCGGCGGCGGTATGGCCGCTGTCGTCGGAGAATTCCTTGATCAGATATTCGTAAGCATTGCCCAATTGATCATCCGGCACATTGCCGATATTGAGCTTTTGCTGGGAAAAATGCTCGATCAGGTTGGTGAGAATGGCATCGGACAAGCGGTCTTTGTTGGTCCAACTGGCATCGCCGAAAATGCCGAACAATGTATCCGGGTTGGCTTGCTCGATGGCTCGCATGGCCTCTTGCAAAGCGGAACCGATGTTGACGGTCTTCTCGCGCACATCGTTCCAATGCGCACCGTCAGGAATCTGGAAATGATGGTTTTCGGCGAATGCAGCGTATTCCATATCGCCATCGCTTTCCGCCAAGGCGTTTGCGAACTCCTCATCTTACACATCGGATATTCGTTTGAAAAACAGTAGTGGGAATATGTAGACCTTGAAATCGGATGCATCGACCGGGCCTTTCAGGATCCAGGCGGCTTTAGATAAATATTGTTCTAACTGAGAGAGTGGGAGTTTGGTTTCAATCATTGAATAAAAGACTGTCCCTGAGACTGGAGTGAATTTGGTACATTATAGCGAATTTCCTTGATTTATAAGGTTCTAATCTTTCAAATCAAATCGTGCCGTTATTTGAATATCGTTATGACTAGCGCGATGTCTTGTCGTGTTAATGTCCATACCGATTTTGAGTTGCGGCCAAAGCTAGCAATGTAAGAACTGAATAACCCTTCTCTTTCACTTTGTAGCGCGAAGCTAGAGCTTCGCGTATCTCTTTTCCCAAGCTGGAGATTGGGAAACAGCGAGAACCTCTTTCGTCTTTCTTCTTTTCCATCAAGCCCTATCAACCGGAAATGCCAAGACTTGCTCAATCGATTCAGCACCGGTCATGACCATCAATAAACGATCCAAACCGATGGCCATACCCGAACAATCGGGCAAACCTGACTCGAGCGCCCGCAAGAAGCGCCGATCTTTGTCGACAGGCGGCAGCCCATTGCAAGCTCTAAATTCGATTTCCTTATCGAAACGGGCCTCCTGCTCGTCGGCATTACATAATTCGTAAAAACCGTTACCCAATTCCACGCCGTCAATAAAAATCTCGACACGGTCGGTTATTGCGGGATTATCGGCATTCAGGCGCGCAAGTGACGATTGACAAGCCGGAAATCCATAAACCATGCTTAAATGGTCTTCTCCCAGATGAGGTTGCACGCAATGACTGAAAAGAAAATCCAGCCAGAGCGCATGATCGTTTTCACAAATCGAAACGGCTTCTGGCAAGCCTGCGCGCTCGGCAAATCCCCGATAAACTGAGGCCGAAAACGTCAGCGGATCGAGGCCGGTATAATTTCGAAAAATCTCTTGGTAATGAACGGTATGCGTTTGCTGAAGTGTTCTAAAAGGCTTCGCAACAACTTGAATCAACCGGTCGATTTCCGCCATCAATTGAAATAAATCGAAGCCGACTCGATACCATTCGAGCAAAGTAAATTCGGGATTATGAAAACGGCCGGACTCGCCGTTTCTGAAAGCCTTACAGATTTGGTAAAACGAACCATAACCGGCTGCCAGCAAACGCTTCATCGAAAATTCGGGCGAAGTCTGCAAATACAGCATCTGCCGATTCGGATGAAAGCAAAACTCGGTACTGAAAAAGGCTAACTGCGGATCTGTGCCGATGCCGTGGCAGAGGAGCGGTGTTTCAACTTCAAGTACATTCGATTCGTCGAAGAACCGGCGAATCGCAGCCAGCATTCGCGCCCGCTGACGCAAATGCTCCAATGAACCGGTCGGTCGCCAATCGTCCGGCGTCACTATTCTTTGACGCGCGAAACGTATTCGCCGGTACGGGTATCGACTTTGATCACTTCGCCGGTTTGCACGAATAACGGGACGCGAACGACCGCGCCGGTTTCCAATACGGCAGGTTTGCCGCCGCCACCTGAAGTATCGCCGCGCACGCCCGGATCGGTTTCGGTAATCGCCAATTCGACAAAATTGGCAGGCGTCATTGATAAAGGTACATCGTTCCATAGCGTCACGGTACACATATCTTGATCCTTGAGCCAAAGGCCGGCATCGCCGACGGCCTTTTCATCAGCCTGATACTGTTCGAAAGTATCCGGAACCATGAAGTGACGAAATTGACCGTCGTTATAGAGGTATTGCATTTCGATATCGACCACATCGGCGCCTTCTAAAGACTCGCCCGATTTAAACGTTCTTTCGATGACTCGTCCGGTTTTCAGATTTCTGATCTTAACCCGGTTGAATGCTTGGCCTTTTCCCGGCTTGACGAATTCGTTTTCGATAATCGCGGCGGGATCGCCGTCCAGCATAACTTTCAACCCGGCTTTAAATTCATTGGTACTAAATGTGGCCATATTTTCCTCACGACTGCCAATTAAGAATAAAGGATTAATTAAAAATAAAAGCTCGCCATTATAATAGACGCCCGAACTGTTAGAAACACGAAATCGCACCCGATGACCCAAAACCCTCCGTTTATCCCGAAAATTTCCTGGCAACAAGAGCTTGCCGAAGCCTTCACGACTATCGATGCGCTGTGCGCGTTTTTAGAACTCGACCCAAAAAACTTACCGATATCGGAACAAGCCGCGAAGCAATTTTCACTGAAAGTACCGAAAAGCTTTGCCGAAAACATGTACAAAAACGACCCCAACGATCCATTATTGCTTCAAGTACTGCCAATTCACGATGAAACCCTCGCCTACCCGGGCTTCAACGACGATCCGGTCGGCGATCTCATGGCTACCCGCGAAAACCATATTTTGCACAAATATCAAGGCCGGGTGTTGATGATCAATACCGGAACCTGCGCGATCAACTGCCGCTATTGCTTTCGTAGAAATTTTCCGTATGCCGATTACCAACTCGGACGCCAAAAACAAAACCGGGCCATCGAATATATTGCCAACGACCCAAGCATAACCGAAGTCATTCTCAGCGGTGGCGACCCTTTGTTATTGAGCGATAGCCGTCTAACCGAACTTATCGAGCAGCTAAATGCGATCGAACATCTAACCCGCATCCGCATTCATAGCCGCATCCCTATCGTGCTACCGTCGCGCATCACTGATGAATTAATCAAAACCCTGAATACCGCGCGGCAAAGCGTTACGATCGTCATGCACTGCAATCATGCCAACGAAATAAGTCCCGCCGTAGAGACCGCTAGCCGTAAACTAAAGCATGCCGACATCATGATCTTCAATCAGGCTGTGTTGCTGAAAAACATCAACGACAATGCCGAGCAACTCTGCCGGCTCAGCGAAACTTTGTTTCGCAACGGCATCGTGCCTTACTATTTGCATTGTCTCGACAAGGCGACCGGTACCGGACATTTTGAAGTTTCCGAAGCGGAAACTTTAGGCTTATACGAAGCCATGCAAAAAAACCTACCGGGCTATCTAGTACCGAAATTGGTGAGAGAAGTGGCTGGGGCGCCTTATAAAAAACCGCTTACTCCATGACCCACCAGATGCAATATCATTTATAAATTATTTACTTGCCGGTCGAATTGCGGATAATTTCTCAACGAAAATAGTTACACCGAGTACAATTAATAAAAACGGCCGAGATCCATTACGATGAAAAAAGCTGAACAATTACCCTTTTCACTGGAGACGGAATCGGTTAGTTCATGGTTGAGCCCACTCAGCGAACTCGATGCGATATCATCCGGCATGAAACTTTATGCGGTTTTAAAAATTCTTTACCGCATCAGAATCGGCGACAGCGACCTGCTAGCAATACTCGATTTATTAAGCCCTTCGATCCTGCATGTTTCCGATAATCTTTACTCATCACTGGTGAGGGCCATTACTGTCGAAGATTCAGTTAATACCAAGTCTCGCAAGATCGCAAGACTCGGAAGCCAACTTTTACGCAGCCATTCTCTCGCCTATTGTCATGCCGCAATCGATCAACCCTTGAGCCAAGACCGCAAGGCCCACGCCATTTACTCGGGGCTTCAATTGGCCGGTTTGACGATGCGGACGAACACATTGATTGCCGAACGCCAGTCGACGACGCTTTGGCAAAAAACGGCGGAACTCTATCGAATCGCCGCCGAAGAAGAATTACTTCATTTGACAATTTCGAGCAAGATTCAAGCATTTAAACCGCTTAAATCGGTTGCATCGGTGTTGCATCGCAATCTATTGTTTGCGTTATTCGAGCCCTATCCCACCTCACCGGAATACATCTCCTGGTATTACAATCTCGCCGAAAAATCCACCGAACTGATCGATGTCGAGCATACTTTTGGGCCAACCAACACATTTTGCTGGGACACTTACGGTAATAAACCGAGAAAGATGCTTCCAAACGAGCCTGAAGGAACTGGGCTTATCTTCGACATCGAAACCGTCTCCCGACATTTGCTAAAGATCGCTCCGAAAATCGAACCACATGACGGCTATTTTTTCAAGCTAAGACAAAAACTAAGCGGACATCAGGAAATACTCGACTCAATCATGTTATCGAAACCGAAGGCTCAATACTTTGCCATCGGCTTTAGCGCGATAAGCGAAAGTTTAAATCATCTGGAACGAATCTTGAAAATCAACCGCATAAGCGGTCAATCCGCCCCCTCTGCATCGATTCGCGACTTGGAGCTCACGCCATTGGATAGCGACTTCAAATCGATAAGCGTTCAGCACGTGAATTTATCGCAACGACCGGGCAAAAATATCGTAACGGACCGGATTCATTTACAGCAGGCAAAAATTCCGAACTATTATCTAGGCCAGGCGAAACAAGACGGCATCGCTACCGGCCAACCGATACTCATCTATAACGAACAAACCAAACCGAAACTCGGCATCATTCGCGAATCGCTCAGCAACGCGTCGCCCTCTCGGCAGGTGCTCATTGAAACAATTCCCGGCGAGCCAAAATCCATTTCAGTTCAGATCCAGTCGAATCTCACCGAGGCCATTACGATCGAAATACCGAACCGGGACAGTTCCGCCTTTTTACCGCCCGGCAAATACTCAACCGGCGATAAACTCACACGCTCCGATCGTCCCGAAAGCCGGTATTTTCTGAAAAAACTCATCGAAGAAAACGACTATTTCATGCATTATCAGCTCGCTTCCGATTAGCGACACCATGCGGCACGTGAGCAGAAGTAACATGCCGGGCCGCCGATTCGCAATGACCTTGCTGATCGTCGAAAAAAATATCCGCACCGAAAGCATCTAAAAAAGGGCCTTTCTGCATGCCGCCTAAAAATAAAGCTTCATCGATTCTAATACCCCAAAGTCTGAGCGTCCTAACCACCCGCTCGTGAGCCGGAGCGCCGCGCGCGGTCACTAAAGCCGTGCGAATTGGCACGGCATCCGGGTCAAACTGAGCCTGGATACGATGCAATGTACTCAAAAACTCCTTAAAAGGACCGCCTGGCAATGGTTTTTTAGCTTGGCTACACTCGTTTTCGGTAAATGCGCTTAAACCGCGCTCCTGATAGATACGCTCGGAATCGTCCGAAAACAATACCGAATCGCCGTCGAAGGCAATTCTCAATTGATCATGAGATTTTTTCAGCGAAGAACCCGACAATATCGTCGCGGCCGCATAACCGGCCGCCAAGGCGTTAGCGACATCGACCGCATTCGACGAAAGAAACAAATGCGCACCGAACGCCCGAATATATTCGTAAGGCGAAACGCCGCTGGTAAACGCCGCGCGGGAAATATCGAGTTTATGATGCGCGATCGAATTAAAAATTCTAAGTCCGGTATCGGCACTGTTGTGAGACAACAAGATCACCTCGACAATCGGGCCGCTTTTGCTGATTGCGTTTAACGCCAGAAACTTTTTGACTAGTTCATAACCGAAACCGGGCTCCAGTATTTCATCTTCATGCTCGATTTGGTAACGGCAAAAAGCCTCCTTACCTTCCGTTTCAAAAATTCGGTGCGACTCGTCCAAATTAAACAAAGCCCGGGATGAAACCGCAACAACCAGTTTTTGATGCTTGATCTCAATCGGCGCTGTCATACCATCGCCACTTAGGAACGAGCATGAAAGAACTTCGATAACTGTTGGAAGGGGGTTCGGTGGCTCGATTGACAGGTGTCGGCGGCAGGGATATCAGCCGTCAAGCCTACACGGACGTATTCACGGCGTCCTGTCAAGCGAGTCACCGAACCGCCAAAATGCGTAATGCTTGTAGAAGTTATTTTGTACATATTCCTTATCTTTTACTGGTATTGAACGTATAGGATCGAACGGTACCGGTATTATCGAAACGAATGACCAAATCCTCGGTTTCGGCAGGTCCGAATAAAGAATATCTATATTTACCATATGTCCAGGTATGCCGCCCGTCTTCCATTCCCATTCGCCAGGGCTGGCCGAACATTTCCCGTACTTGATTTTGAGTCGTCTCACCGATTTTGAGCTCAACCACCCGAGACGCGGCAAAATCCTTACCGACCGTAGCGCAACCGGAAAGCCCCGCGAAACTTATCGAACCGGTAAGCAAAATGAGACTTAAATTCACAGCCCGTAAAGAAGATAAACTAACATTATTCATAGCAATTGATCCTAGTCGATTAAACAATTTGATAAAAACAGCATGGAAATACCATCATTCGACACTATTCCAGCGCAAAAGTCATATGTGTTGAATATTGAGCCATATTAGCTGTTTACAAGAGATTTATGAATCTTATTTACACAATCCTCTGAAAACTTCAAATAGAAAATAAACGAAGGGCGAGAAAATTCGCCTAAAATGAATTAGGCGTTTAAAAAAAGGTCTTAAAAGAGTATCAATAAACACCGTAGGCCCAGACTATGAAATGGATTATCCTCTTTTCCGCAGTCATCTTATCGGGATGTTCCAGCCTGCCCGTGGCGATACAGAACGCACCGGTGCCGGACATTCAATATGCCGAAACCATCGATCGTTTCGACACCTATAAAAATTACCGAGTTCGCTGGGGTGGTACGATTATCCAAGTCGACAACGAAGAAAACCTTAGCCGGCTACAAATTCTTCATTACCCGTTGGACAGATTCGGTAGACCACAAACCGACAAAGAAACCTCGGGCCGATTCATCTTAGAAGCTCCCGAATTTTATGACCCTGCCGTTTACCGTAAAAATACCCAAATCACAGCCGCCGGCACACTGAAAGGCAGCGATACGCTTAAAATCGGCAACAAATCGCTGACCCTACCCGTCGTCGAAATCCAAACGGTTCATCGTTGGCCTGAACGCACTCAAAGGGATTGCCGCTGCGATTTCGGCGCAGGCTTTGGCTATGGACCTTATCCTTGGGGATTTTATCCCTATGGATCCTACCGCTTCCACCCTCGTTTTTTTTATCCGTGGTATTAGGCGATTTCCGGCGAAAAACATACCCAACTAACTGGGCTTTTTGTCCATCTACTGCAAACCGGAAAGGGTTACATAGCGCAACTATGCGCCCCTTTCCGGTTTTTGTAGCTGAACAAAAATCCTGCGTTATTTGGGTATGTTTATTCTTGTCAATCGCCTTAATTCCAATTATAGAACACACTCCCGGTCCGCCATCTCGGCGGCCGCACGCCCGTTTGCCTCACTGACTTGTCGACTGAAATACAAAGCCGCGCCAAATAGTACGATGCAGAATAAGATCGCGCTTTTCAGCCCGACCAAAATCTGCAACAAACCGATTGCCATTAAGCCGAACATGCCGGCCAACTTCATCGATAAACCCCAAAAACCGAAATACTCGGCGGAACGCGACAACGGCGAGAACAAACCGATCAGAGTTCGAGTCGACGACTGGCAAGACCCCAGACTCAACCCCGCGACACTTCCAACGAATAAAAAAACATATTGTGCTTGCCAAGCGACATTAAACTGAGACTGCATCATTTCAGCAAACACAGGCGTCAGATAAATCATCGCGATGGCCGATATCCACAATATCAAAGTCAGCCGATAAGTAAACAACGCACCCAACTTATCTTGTATGAAACCAAATGCCACCGCCCCTAACGCTGCGGTAATCTGCACAATAATGAACATCCAAGTTCTGACCTCCTCGTCCCAACCGATAATTTGCGCACCGTAGATGAATGCATACGTAATGATGATATAAATACCGCTCATCGCGAAAAAAATCGACACCAACATTACCGCTAGGTCGCGGTGATCCTTGATATGTTCAACCGTATTTCGCACACGGCCGATACCGATACGAAAATATCCTGTTCTAGGTGGTAACGGACAAGGCACGCCACGCTCCTTAACCCATAAAAAAGTCGGAATCGCCGCGACTAAGAAAAATGCCGCTGCCCAAGGGCCTACCCAACGAATACTTTCAAAATTTTCGGCGCTAACTTCACCCAGCACAAGCAATACAAAAATCGCCGAAACCATCCCTCCGACATAACCAAGCGCCCAACCGAAACCGGAAATTTTGCCCAAATCGTCTGGCGGGCCGAGATCGGGTAAAAATGCCGCAATAAATGCTTCGCCGATTGAATATGCGAAATTAGAAATAATCAACAATAATACGCCCAACCACGCCAACCCCGGTTCGACAAAATAAAGCGCTGCAGTACTAAACACAGTCAATAAGTAACTGCCGAATAAAAAACGTTTCTTATTGGCAGTGTAATCCATAACTGCTCCTGCTATGGGCGAAAGGATCACGACGCCCAAATAACCGATCGCCAACGAAAGACTCCAAAGCAGATTGCCAAGCCGATAATCAGGGGCATCGCCGACGATCACTCGCGTAAATAAATCGCCGAAGACGACCGTTACAATGAGCAAAGTATAAGCCTGATTTGCAAAATCGAACATCGCCCAACCGAATATTTCTTTATTCGACGCTCTAACACGTGGATTCATTGCTTTATTCCTGACTTGAATTGAATGATTTTAAGAAATTCTGAGTGATTCCCGTAAAACCGACATTATAGACCCGGAAAATAAATTGATTTGTAAGTATGCATCGATACTTCATAAAAAATTTATTCACCACGAAGACCATGAAGGAAATGAAGAGAAAGACAATAAAATCAAAAATTAATTCTTA
>SLIO01000423.1 GCA_007135635.1 Methylomicrobium sp.
CTCTGTCGCGCCTTTTAAAATAGGTGTCAAAACGCCATCGGAGCGCTCGATTGTCGCGTGAACTTTCTTCCAGTCGATCGATTGACCGGATTGTTGCTCCATTTTTTGCAAGCGCGCCATCAAATCCGAAACAATCCGACTGACTTCTTTCGGATTTTTATGAGTCGGCGGATAGGCTTGTAAAAAAAGCGTGTTGCCATCCCAAGCGGTTAAGAAAGGTTGATTGACAATCCTGACCTGTGTACCGACAGCAACATGCTGAAATAGCTTTGCAATATCTTCAGGAAAAAGCCGGACACATCCATGGCTCACTTCCATGCCGACACCATAAGGTTTATTGGTGCCATGAATCAAGTATCCGGGAAAACCTAATCGTAAGGCATGGTCTCCAAGCGGATTGTTCGGGCCCGCGGGGACGACTCTAGGCAAAGGGTCGCCTTTTTCGGCATGTTCGCGCCGTATCGATTCGGGAACCGTCCAGCTGGGATGCGCTTTTTTTGCAATAATACGGGTCAAACCCTGCGGTGTTTCCCAGCCATCCCGGCCGATTCCAACTGGATAGGTCAACACTTTATGGCCATTTTTTTTGTTGAATAAAAAAAGCCGCTTAGCAGCCAAATTCAACACAATACCTTCTCGAGGCGCTTCGGGGATAATGAACCGCAATGGCAAACGAACCTTACTGCCAGGTTCCGGTAGCCATGGGTCTAAGTCGGAATTGGCACGGGTTATTTCGTCATAGCCCAAACCGAAATGCCGACCAATCACCAATAAAGAATCGTGCTCATTGGCTTCCGTTTGCGCGGCAACACCAATAATTGCTTGACCATCGAATAAAGGAAACACTCTAGTCGGTAAAAACTCGAGTTCCGATTCCGAAACCGGTTCGCGCATATGCTGACAGGAACATAAAAGAAAGATTGTGATGCTTACAAAAAGGCGTTTCAATACGATAAATTTCATAGACATACAAACAATTTTAGGAATGAATCTCTCCAGCATTCATATTTTTTTCGATTAAATTAGGAGAGCCATGTTTTGCCTTGATCATTATTTCCTAAGAGGCGCGATCTCCGACGAAAAATAGACCATATGACGGTTTTTTTGCCCATCTGCAGCGCTACTTAGCATAATGCCCATTCGTGTTCATTGCATAGGAACAAAAATCCTGCGCCATCCTATTTCTATTTATTCTCAGAAATCGCTTTCATTACATCCATGTAACTCAGCAATTGCCGAGAGACAAAAATCTGCAACGCCATGGATGGCATGAATGCAGATTTTGCAAAAGCAAAAATCTGCAAGCGCCATGGATGGTGTGAATGCAGATTTTGCAGGAGCAAAAATCTGCCTGCCGCCGAAACCTGGCAATCGATCCACCGAACCCACTTCCGACTTTTAAGAAATCATTTTATGCTCGATCATTAGTGCTTAGAATTGGCTTAGTTGAACCAAAGTATGCATCACGAATATGAAATTAAGCTTATGTCAATTATCATCCTCGTTTTTGCAATTCGGCCACCGAAACACCACTCATCCAATCTTTAATTCGGTTAGAGTCGCCAATCGGCGTTAATTGCCCCCAGGAATTGAGTAACACAACGATCGTTGGCCTATTATTTATCCAGGCTTGCATAACAAGGCATTTGCCGGACTCATTGATAAACCCGGTTTTCGATAAACCGATCTTCCAATTAGGATTTTTAGTCAGAACGTTAGTATTGTTGTATTTAAGCACTTGCTTACCGACTTTTTGAGTATGGCTTTCAGTGGTCGTCAACGTTCTAATTAAGGGGTATTTTGTCGCAACGGCAACAAGCTTGGCCAAATCCCTCGCTGTTGACTTATTTTCGGTATACAAGCCGGTGGGGTCACGAAAACGAGTGTTCGTTAATCCGAGAGCCTGCGCCTTACGATTCATGGCTTTGACGAAAGCGGGTTTGCCGCCCGGATAGGAGCGAGATAAAGCGGAAGCCGCACGGTTGTCGGATGACATTAGCGCCAATCTCATCATTTCACCTGCCGTTAATTGGGTTCCGACCGGTAAACGCGAACGACTGTGGCGCAACGTGTCGACATCCTGCTTCGTAATTGTAATGGATTTATTTAAGTTAGGTTTGGAATCGAGGAACACCATTGCCGTCATCAATTTCGTAATAGAAGCGATAGGCATGACGTGTTGCGATTTTTTTTCGTAAAGAATCGCCCCCGTCTCCTGATCCATAACAATCGCTGCTGATGACTTCAGGGATAAACCTTTTCCTGCCGCGTTTACGGAAAATACCGTGAAAAATAACGTAACAATTGCGATTAAAGCGAACAAATTTTTAAATATTTTTTTCATGTGCAAGCGATAATTAATCAGGGGAATAATGGTACGAGTTAATTATAGATATTATTCATAATGATTAAAGTCAATAAGTTAATTTCTTAACTTTACCTTAACTATCACTATAATTGTACGGGCGTAATTTCGGAAGGGTTATTCTAACGTTGTATCAGGCTCAGTTAAAGCATGAGCTTTAAGCGAGCATTAATGTTATCTTCTTGCGCACTTTTCCTGAGCAACCTAAATTCGGCATCGATTTACCGAGCTTTCCCGCGGATTTTGCTCATGAACTATCGTTAAGTTATGGAAATTCCAATGCATTTCTGTTTGGTATCGTGATTTGTTCTCCGCTCGAAACTACCCATTTTTAGCCAAATTTCAGTGCTGGGTAAATACAATCTAATAGCCTTATGATCCATCACCTAACGCAGGTGATGGACAGCCAAGAGGTTAGCGATAATATTTAGCTAATCTTCTGACATGAACTTCATGGTTAAATGGCCGGATTTAGGTTACAAGCGCCAAGGATGAACAGACGCTAAAGTACAATTTTCAATCAAAAACACAGCTATTGTTGACTTTGATCGCAAAGTTAGTATGCGTTCTTTGCAATCGGTCGCGGCTAATAATCAGTTTGTCTTCGTATTCCTGTTTGATATGGATATGAGCGTATATTCGTTGCGCTTTTTTATAACGAGGCTTAATTAAGGCGTCCAGGTGTATGGTTGCCAATTGTTTTTTAAAGGTATTGGCTCTACTTTCGCTGGAAAACACGCCTAATGAAATATCCCCTTTTGCTTCGCCTTTCGGAAACAGCCAATAATCGGTGATACCTTTTTGTTTCAATAATTGAACATTCGCCAATGATTGCTCATAAGTTTCGCCTGCGGGCAAATACACCATGTAATCGCTAATCTTTTGTTCTTCCCTGCTCACCGACTTGATCGAAGCGGAATTGATGCCCGTCTGTTTCCGCCAACTGTAAAATTGCTGCATCGTATCAAACGGCCCGGCTTCATAGCACATACTAGATTCGGCTATGGTTTTTTTTGGCACAATTGCTAGTTTTTGGTTGAGTAGATTGCTTTTATTGTCGATTTTGGCTCGTTCAGGCTTTTGGCCGGCATAGTGATAGGTTTCTTCCGGGATACTTGCTTTTTGGAATGAGGGCGTTGACTTAGTCAAGGCCATCGAGTCATCGTTGAAGGCGATTATAGAAGGTGATTCTTTTGGCCGCGTTTCAGGCACATGGCGAGGAACAAGATGAACATCGAGCCATTCGGGCAACAGCAAACCGGACTTTACCGTCGAGGAAGACACTAAACTGAAATCCGAGACAAATAATGCACTACGAATCGATTGTTCAATCTCCGTTCCGGCGTCACACCAAACTCTGGATTGTGCTTGCGTGAGGCGCGATGAGTCGTTTAATTCTGAAACTAGAATAATTTGCTGTTCTGTAAGCACTGAATCAATGACAACGTCACGTCCCAATGGAAAAGCCCCGGAATGATATTGCCATAAAAAAAATGTAATATTGACGGTTATTAGCAATAAGGCCAATAGCTTCATAGATTATTCCGCGAGAATCAATGACAATCCTTTTAAGACCAAGTCCGGTAGGATACAAGATGTATCATCCAGATGAGATGCAATTTCGCCCGCGTCCCCGCCGGTTAAAACTAACTTGACAGGCTTGTCAAAATCCGATGTCACGCCCCGGATCAACCCGATAGCGGCATAAAGCGCGCCATTATCAATAGCATCGCTCGTACCACGAGCCAAACGCGGTAAACCGCTTTGTGCAGAAAGCCGTAACTCGGCCGTACCCTTTGACAGCGACTGCTTCATTAGAGTCAAACCCGGACAAATGAGCCCTCCCAAATGGCAACCGTTTTCGTCCATCGCATCAACGGTAATGGCGGTCCCGCAATCGACAATACATACCGGTTCCGACCAGCAATGCCTGGCCGCTATCAAACACAACCAACGATCCACGCCCAGTTTTTCCGGATATTCATAAGCATTCCGAACACCATGCGCTTCGGCTTCGGAATGAGCTTGTATTATGGACAACGATGGCCACAAGTCTAGCGCAATTGTCTTGACTTGATTTAAAACGGCCTTAGAAGCCACGCAGGAAATAGCCATACGCCGTGGCGATTTCGGCAAGGCTCGCCAAATCGAAAACAATTGTGATTCAAAACCACTACCTTGATGAATAACCGGCGCTCCTAGCTCTAAGCAATTATCATCACCACTCCCCCACTTTACACGGGAGTTACCGATATCGACCAATAAATCCATTCAGTCAATCCTTGCTAAAACTAACTTCGCCGGATGCAAAACAACAGGCTTTGCCATCGGAAGTCATTAAACGAAACAAGCCATTATTGTCGACTCCCCCAGCACTGCCCGTTATTGCAGAATCGCCATGATAAATAATGACAGGAAGCCCTTTTAGGCAATCATAAGACCGCCACTCATCTATAAAAGGTGCCAAGCCATTGACTTCGAAATCGGCAAGCATCGGTAAT
Source organism: Methylomicrobium sp. (assembly GCA_007135635.1). Lineage (GTDB taxonomy): Bacteria > Pseudomonadota > Gammaproteobacteria > Methylococcales > Methylomonadaceae > Methylotuvimicrobium. Next base: position 4,867 of record SLIO01000423.1, read on the forward strand.
AATTCATTCAACAGCGTTCCGACTAAACGATTTCTCGAAATGAACATTCCTTTCACAATCTGAGTCAAATCGATCCAGGCTTGGTCGATCATTATTGCTTCTCGATCAGGCATATAAACATTAAACCCGATACCGATCACTGCTGTGCAAGGCCCATGAGCCTCACCGGTCACTTCGATGAGTATTCCGCCTAATTTATGTCCCTGCCAATAAATATCGTTCGGCCATTTTAAACCGATGCCAGGCACATCCAAGGATGCCAATGCCCTGATTACGGAGACGCCAACAACGAGACTCAAGCCTGAAATAGCAGAGGGGCCGTTATGAAAGCGCCACAAGAGCGATAAGTAAATATTAGAACCAAACGGTGATACCCAAAACCGGCCGCGTCGACCTTTACCGGCCGATTGAAACTCGGCTAAACAAACCGTTCCGGATCGTGCAGCAGATTTTGCAAGATTGATAAGATAAGTATTGGTCGAATCAAGGCGGTCATGGATCTGTAAATCCGAAACACTCGAGCGAACATTATCTATTAATACGGATATGATTTTTTCACTGCTTAAAAATTCGATCGGCCTTTCTAGGCGGTAGCCCTTACCGCTCACTGCAATGGGTTCCAAGCCTAATTCGGCCAAGCTGTGTAACTGTTTCCAAACCGCCGATCTGCTTACACCAAGAGTATCAGCTAAGACGGAACCTGAATGAAATTCACCGTCGGCAAGGATCGTCAGAATTTTTTTTTGTTGATCGCTAATTGTCACTGTGCAGTAAAAATAGAATTATCGTTTTATCCACCAAAATTAATTAAGAATTTCGTGAAATACCCTAAAGTGAACACTACGCTTCTTTATTCTCGCGGAGTTTCTGCATTTGTCTTTTAACGACATGCCTAATCAACAATTCCCGATCTTGCTCCTTCATATTGATATAGTCAACACCGATAATATGAGAATAAAGACCTTCAGGATTTTTTTTGGGCTTGCAATAAACAACTCTTCCATAAGTCACAATGACCGCCATACACGAAACCAACAACATTTTGATTTCCAGATAATCACCCACTGCTAAGACCTCCGCGCTTTCGAAAGCCAATCCGGATGCGCTTAAATTAGCATTGCGAGTATCCTTCTCTTTAAAATCCGCGCCTTGCATCATGATCGCCTGAGCAATCAAATCAATTTTACTTTCAATTAATTTCAAATAATCGGCCACATCCGGTACGGTACGGTCAAGCCGATGCATCATGATACGGGATTCTTGTGAGATCAATTCCAAAGCGGCGGATAACGAGCAGTTGCCCAGTACGTTATCGCTCATATGACTGGTAGGCGTAACTGTGGCTTCATCCACTTTCTTATAGTAAAGATTAACTTGATCATCAATGCGGAAAAAACGCCGTCTATCTTTATCCCGATTCATTTAAATATCCTGGAAATGTAATATATTGACTCGGATGCTGCATATGAATAATGCATTTGCCTAGGCCTTACAAAAATCACTCGACAAACTCTTGCCCTGCTTCGTCGACCCCTGGATCTACTTGCACTATAACAATCTCAACTCTTCGATTAAGTGCCCGGTTTGAGGTGGAATCGTTGGGCACTAACGGTCGGGTATCGGCATAACCCTGAATGACGAATCGTGACGGTACAGTTCCCGCTTGATCCAGCATAAAATGAGAAACGGTTACGGCACGAGAGGCAGACAACTCCCAGTTCGAGCGATACATTTGAGTTCTAATCGGGATGTCGTCCGAATGCCCCGACACCAGAACTTTCCCGGGCGATTCATTAACCGATGCAGTAATTTTAGTCAATACAGGCTCAAATCCCTTATTGAGTACCGCGCTACCGGATGGAAACGAACCTTTTTCGCTAATGCGAATAATGATTTTCAGATTTTCGGTTTCTACCGAAACCAAACCCATATTGATTTCTTCTTTTAAATCATCCCTGATTTTTTCGGCCTGTTCCTCAATTTCAGCCTGCGTCAATTCCATTAATTGCTTTTTTGCCGCCTCCAAGTTAGGCGAGTCTTGCATAGTCGTCTGTTTGACTTCCTCTAGCGGTGTTGGCTCGGTCGGTGCCGGTGAAAAATGCTGAGCGATGATGCTGGTTCCCATTGGAATATCGTAAGCCGGAACATCCTTTTGCACACCGAAGGCATTGACCATCGAATCGGCCATTTTCTTGAATTTAACGGCATCCATTGTTGCAAAGGAAAGCAACAATACAAAGAAACACATCAAGAGAGACATTAAATCGGCAAACGTCGCCAACCACAATGGGGCTCCGACCGGGGGACATTTAGGACATTCATCGGCCATATTTTTGCCTATTCTGTATCGGTTTTGCGTTTTTTATCGGAAATATAGGAATTCAACAAAGACTCGAGCACTTTGGGGTTCATGCCTTCCTGAATGCCGGAAATCGTTTCCAGTATGAGTTCTTTATTAGTCTTCTCGTAGAGCATAACCTTGGCGAGTTTATCGACCATAGGCAACGCAAAACAGTTGGCTACCATTGCGCCGTATAACGTCGTCAACAAAGCAACGGCCATCGCCGGCCCAATGCTGGCCGGATCTGACATATTCGCAAGCATCTGCACCAAACCGACCAGGGTTCCTATCATACCCATTGCCGGGGCCAAATCGCCGACACCTTTCCACATATCTTGACCGACCTCGTTCCGCGAAATCATTTGATTGATTTCTTGAGACAGCATTTTTTTAACAAAGGCTGGGTCATGCCCGTCAACGCAAAGATTAATACCTTTCTTCATGAAAGGATTTTCGACCGTTTCATTTTCCAAAGCTAGTAATCCGTTTTTACGTGCCACATCGGCCAGTCTGACGGCTTCTTCGATCAGTACGTTAGGATCTTCTTTTTTATTAAGAAAAGCTTTTGCTAAAACCCCGAATGATCTTAGGAAATCGGATAAAGGTATACGCATCAATGACACGCCAAAGGTACCGCCAATGACGATTAATAAGGAAGGCATATTAACAAACAACATGACATCGCCGCCGGTAGCAATGGCGGCGGTAATAATGCCTATGCCCAATAAAAAGCCAATTAACGACGCTATATCCACATTTAACCTCTTCGTGATAATGGATAATCAATCAGAACGAAAATAAATCAAAACATTAAGCAAACTCACTTGAGCCGCCATTTTTATTTGAATCGGAAACTAACTACTTGTTTTTCCGGTTAATAATTTTATCAAATACCCTTTGCTAGTCGAATAACAGCGAGGTGGGACCACCAAAGAACTCATAAACCCAACAATCCCATAGAGCGCCAAAGCGCCAACTTTTAAGGCAAAACAGATTTATCCGGCAGGGCTTGCCGATATGGCGAAAACGACACAAGTGCATCATAGTACTGAGGAATATGATGGCGCTTATGTCCAACATTCCGACCAAGATTTCACCAGCTTCATTCGTCAATGCCTAAAACTTATAAGCAGTATAGTCATTGAACCTACAAAAGAGCTGAAAATTTTTCATTCGGAAAGATGTTCGCACCAAATTTACGGGATCGAATACAGAGATTTGCCCTCAATGATCCCTAAAACGGAATATCGTCGTCAAAATCGTCGTAAGGCGGGGGGGCTGAAGCTGGGGTTGCGGATTGAGGCTTAGACTGAGATGTGGCTGGACTCTGCGACGAATAAGCGCCTTGATTGTCGGAATAATTGGCGGTACCGCCGCTTCGGCTTCCCAGCATGTGCATTTCTTCTGCGACGATTTCTGTAGTATAGCGGTCTTGTCCGTCTTGTCCTTGCCACTTGTTAGTTCGAAGACGGCCCTCTACGTATACCTGGCTACCTTTTTTTAAATATTCACCGGCAACTTCGGCAAGCCTTCTAAAAAAAACCACGCGATGCCATTCAGTGGATTCTTTCCGCTCGCCGGTTTGTTTATCTTTCCAGCGCATCGTGGTGGCTAGTCTTATTGTGGTGACCGCTTCACCGCTTGGCATGTAGCGAACTTCGGGATCAGCCCCGAGATTGCCGATTAATGTAACTTTGTTAAGCATGTTTTCTCCGAAAAACTAATGAGCAAAAAATGGGAACACTCAGAAATGCCTTGATAACTGAATAGCGTTAAGATAGTGCAACTTTTAAATATAAATTAACGATCATGCGTTTTCAGTAGTCAATTTTTTAAAAAAATTGACTACATAAAGATAACAAAAAATAAAACTTGTCATCTCGTTATGAAGAAAAGCGTGTTATCGAATGCTGTAGTCTATCCTTATCCAATTGCCGATTATCGACTTTAAGATAAACTACCCCTTCGCCGAAATGCAGTTTCACTTCCTCAATCCCGGTAACAGTCAGGATTTCCTCGGTGAGTAGTTCGGCTTGAGGCCTCGTAAGGTTCTCAATCGAGATCAACATATTGGCAAGATAACGAGGTGGTTTCATTGTAAAAGAGACCGCCAACCAACTCGCTCCTGCCAGGGCGCTCATGATAAAAACAGCGCTCCCGCCGAATTCTCCATAGCTCCATCCCCCAAGCGCACCACCTAAAAATGCCCCTAAAAATTGAGAAGTAGAATAAAAACCCATGGCCGTTCCTTTCATATCGCCGGGTGCGGTTTTAGAAACCAATGAAGGTAACGTCGCTTCGAGTAAATTGAAACCGCAAAAAAACACCCAAAGAAAAACAATAATTCCAGGCAAACTCTGATGAAAATACTGTAAACCTAATTCGGACACAACGATAACCGCAATCGCACCCATAAAAACGGGTTTCATTTTACGCTTTTTTTCAGCCAAAATGATAAAAGGTATTGCGGTCAATAAAGATACGATAAACACAGGCAAATAAACTTGCCCATGTTGGCTACCGCCTAATCCGGCATCCCTCATCAATAAAGGAATGGCAATAAAGCTGGCCGTTAATATCAAATGTAGGATAAAGATACCGTAATTGAGCCTCAGCAACTCGGCATTTTTTAATACATGCTTCATCTGGCCCGGAATCAATTCGGCATCGCGGTGAATTTTCGACTGTATCGGGTCTGGAACGATATAAACAATGACCAATATTGCCGCTAATGAGAGCAGCGCTGTTAACCAGAAAATACCTTCAACACCGACATAGCCGGCAAGGACAGGACCGGCAGAGATCGCGACACCGAACGAAACGCCGATACTAATACCGATCAAGGCCATCGCTTTGGTCCTATGGACCTCCTGAGTCAAGTCGGCGACCAAAGCCATAATAACTGCGGCGATTGCTCCAGAACCTTGCAAAGCCCGACCGAATAATACACCGTAAATCGTCGTTGACATCGCTGAAAACACACTGCCAGCGGCAAACAGCAATAAGCCCAGTATAATTAATTTTTTTCGCCCAAAGCGGTCGGACATCAATCCGAAAGGGATTTGCAATAATGCCTGGCTTAATCCATAAATACTGACCGATAGCCCGATTAAAAGTGGCGTAGAACCTTCCAAATGCTCGGCAAATAAAGGTAACACCGGCATAATCATAAACAATCCCAACATCCTTAATGCGTAAATGCTCGCCAATGAACCGGTTGCCCGCTTTTCCAGCAACGTCATTGGGCTGGTAATATCCTGCATTTGTGCCAAAACACTTATCTCCTGAATAAAGTACGCTATCAAATACTATAAATATGGATGGCTTATCAAAATTAAACAGCCTTAGACTGCGAAGTGCCAATCATCATAGTTGACTGACACACAACAATGATGGCTATTATATCAACGGTTGCTTGAGCAGTCTGTTTGAAATTAGCCTTAGGAAAGCAGTGGTAAGGAAGGTACACGCTAATGCGAGCACAACAAGAGATCAGAGGAAGAGATGTTCCTAATCAATCGTAAAGCCAGGGAAGTTTGAAGAGCCGGTTAGGTCGGGTAAGCGCTAGCGCTACCCGACCTACGCTACTGCCAGTTGTCGATGCAGTCTACCACTTACATCCATGTGAGCGTCGAACAAAATTGCATCGCCATTAAAGCCGAAAGAATGACCGTGCAAAGCAGACTACATGAAAAATGCGTGCTCCACACCTCCTGCATAATCCACAGAGAGGTGTTGAATGCCGATATTGCAGGAGCAAATATCTGTCAATGGAGTCGTTTTTTTTCAAAGAGGGGGACTGAATACTTACACAAAAATTTATTCCAGGTTCGCATGCCTCGATCTCATTTCTTCTTCCGGAATGCCTTTTTCGTGGATTACATGAGAGATGGTCGCTTCCAAAAATGCCAATGTGGAAAGCTCGAAAACCGTTCCCATTGGCATGCCGACAACCTTACCGTACTGTTCCGGGCTACCGACTCTAAACACGGCATCGGCCATATCGCCGATTGTCGATTCGCTTTTCGCCGAAATTAGTACGATTTTTGCGCCAATCTCGCGAGCACGTTTAGTAAATGCGACCAACTGCTCGGTTTCGCCGGAGCCGGAAATAATAATCAGTAAATCGCCTTGTTTGATACTAGGGGTAACGATTTCACCAACCACGCTAGTATCGTAACCGCTATGCATCAATCGCATCGCGAAAAAGCGCCCAATCAAACCGGAACGCCCTGCGCCTGAAACAAAAATGCGGCGGGCCTGGTCGAGCATGTTCGTCAATCTTTTATCGTAAGAATCATCAGTGACATACAAAACATCCGAAATCTTATCGACGACAAATTCACGATGCGTGCCTTTACTATTGACCAACCGTCGAATTTTTCGAGCTGCATTAGTTGGTGATGACGCACCGGTGATTGCGCCGCCTACGACAATAATGTCAACGCCGGCTTTAACAACATCTCGCACAGTTTCAGGCTTGATCCCGCCGGCAACGGATACTCGGGCATTCAAGCCCAAACGCAATAAATCTTGCAAATCGGCAAATGGCGTTTGCCCAGCCGCCTGAGCGTCGATGCCAGTATGAATGCCGATAATTTGCGCGCCAGACGCGACCGCTTCCGCAGCGCAACTAGCCTTATCCTCGACATTGATCAAATCAACTTGAACTTCGGCATTATATTTTTTAGCCGCATTGATAACGCCTTGGATAGTGGAAATGCCTGATGTTCCAAGTACCGTGCAGATATCGGCACCGGCTTCGTAGAATGGACTGGCTTCGTATTCACCGGCATCCATCGTTTTAAGATCGACCAGCAACAATTTATCAGGGAATCTACGTTTGATTTCCTTGACCAATTCAAGCCCGTTGAACTTGATACAAGGTGTACCGATTTCAATAATATCGACATAAGGCGCCGCTTGCGAAGCAAGTTCTAAGGTTTTGTCGAAATCCAAAGAATCTAGTGCCAATTGAATCAATGGTTTTGCCATTTTATGCGCTCCTGATTTAGTTATATTATTTATCA
>SLIO01000094.1 GCA_007135635.1 Methylomicrobium sp.
CACCTTCGAATACTTCTTGCGAACGGTGCGTCATCGCTAAATTGTAAACAAACAAACACGCGGATCCGAGCATCACCAATCCGCCGAAGATCATCGCCAGTTCATAAGGATCCCAGGCCAGAGTCAACAACGAGTTATATTCGACACTGGAAATGCGCCGAGGCTGCCCCAATAAGCCGAGCACATGCCAAGGCGTTGTCAGAATCGCCATGCCAATAAACCAAGTCCACAATTGCACCAGCGCCATATCTTTGGAAAAAAGCGGTTTACCGGCCATGATCGGCCAAAGATAATAAGCGATCGCAAAATACATAATCACGGTCGTACCGGCAAAGATCAAATGAAAATGACCCGGCACCCAGGCTGTGTTATGTATCATTGCATTCATTGCATAACTGGCATTGACTAAGCCGCCGAAGCCGCCGAGAATCAGCATCAACAAAGCCAGAATAACCGACAGCACCATCGGATTACGCCAGGGTAGCGAACCGATCCAGCCGAATAGGCCTTTGCCGCCGCGAAGCCGGCCGGCGATTTCGAGGGATGCGATCACGGTAAAACCGGTAATGAAGGTCGGAAGTGATACAACGAAAGTGCCGACGCCATGCAGCAATTTCCAACCTTTGGCTTGCTCGGGGTCCATATATAAATGATGAAAACCGATAGGCAAGGCAAAGACGATCAAAACCACGAAGGCGGCGCGAGCAATTTCGTCGCTGAACAAATAGCCGCCGGCCTGTTTCGGAACGAAGACATAAAATGCGGTGTATGCCGGTATCAACCAGAAATAGACGATCGGATGCAGGGTCCATGCGAACAGAGTGCGCGCTAGGCCGGGGTCGAGCGTATCCATCCAGCCGAGCGCCATCGGAATCAATTGAAACAAGACTTCCAATGCGACACCGGCACTGGTCCAAAGCCACAGCAGTGCATTACCGGCGGTTGCAAACATCGCGAGCGGCACCGGTGCACCGGGATTGGCTTGTTTCCATTTGCGCATCATCATGATCATAATGACGCACCACAACCAGGAACCGACAATCAACAATGTCGCACCAACATAAAACATCCAATGTCCAATAATCGGCGGATAAAACGTGTACAAAACCGAGGCTTTGCCGCTTAGTAGCGGTATTGCTGCCATCACGGTACCGAGCAGCGAAATGCCGAAGCCTGCCCAAGCCCATTGAGGATTCCAAATCGGCTGTTTCAAACTGGTCGTCGCGACGACATAGCCGAAACCCATAATAAAAAACGTCGTCAATACAAAAGCCATTAATACGCCGTGCGTACTGACCGATGCGAAATAAACCGACGGTGATTCGATTGCCGGAATGAAACCACTCCTTTCCAAGACTTGATATTCGCCCATGAAACAGGCCAAAAGAAACGCGCCGAAGGCGACCCACAAATGGCTGAACGCCAGTTTTTTGGTGACCGCATCAATCATTGTCATTTCCTCCTTTTGAAGGGGCTATTGCCGGCGCGATCCAATGTTCTTTCGCGACGACCGAAACATTGCTCCACATGTGATCGTGCCCTATCCCGCAATATTCATCGCACAGCATCGGATATTCTCCGGGTTTCGGTAAGGTCGTCGTCACTTGCGCGACATAACCGGGAACGATCATCGTGCTCATATTCGTCATCGGCATATGCACGCCATGTAGTACGTCCATGCTGACCCAACGGAAGGTTAAGGAAGTATCCGCCGGCACGGTAATGTGTTTCGGATAAAAGCCGTAGCGACCGGCAACCATTCGGATCGTAATATTGCCGTTTTCATCGACTTGCACGCCCAGGTTATCTTCATCGAATTCCTCGCTTAAATGAAGACTGGCAGAATCGATGGTCTCGACATTGCTTGGCGCATTGATACCGTGAAATAAGGCGTCGATCAAGATTATGCCAACGAAAAGGCCGGCGATACCGACCGCCGCATAGGCCCATTTTTTTTCAAGTGGATCGATATGCATAAGCTCACCTCTAGTTGATCGCGCCGCGAGGCAGGAAAACTCCGTAATACAGGAACAGCCACGCGATAACCATGCTCACGCCGACAGTGATCATTAACGCCCAAGTACCGACCGGCGGGCTGTTCAGGATTTTTTCACGTTCTTCTTCACTTAACGGATTCATGGCTTCCTCTTAATTTATCTTATTAATTTGGTATGAACTGTATGGATATTAGCGGCAAGTAAACGCGATGGAAGGCCTAGCGTCAAGTGGTTTTAACAAGGTCTGCGCGCCGCCAATAAGATTGCCACTTCGTCCAAGTCGCGGCATAGTAGATTGCACAACTCCCGGGCACTGGGGTCGGCCGGCAATACCGACGGCACATAGACGGTAAACGCACCGGACGCCGATGCCGCGCTAATACCGATCGGCGAATCTTCCAAGGCCAGACAACGACTGATAGGAACCGACAAGCTTTCGGCCGCCTTTAAGAAAATATCAGGCGCCGGCTTACCTCGATCAACATGATCGCGAGCCACAATGATTTCGAAAACATCGCCGAGACCGGCAAACTCGAGACACTCTAACGCATTATTCAGGCGACTGTTGGTCGCAAGGCTATAGCGAATGTCCGACTCCTGCAATAACTTGAGCAATGCCCAAAAGCCTTTTTTTATGTTGATGCCTTGTTTTTCGACGATACGATACCAACACACTCCGCTAAGCCGATTAAATTCCTGAGGATCAAATGCGTTTCCGAAAAACTCGAGTAAACGCATTTCGACATCCTGATAATGAAGTCCTGACAAAGACAAGCAGAAGCCAGCCGGAAACTGATAACCCATGAGCCCCGCAGCATGCCGCCACGCCATGAAATACGTCGTTTCGGTATCCAACACCAATCCATCCAAATCGAATATAACCCCCTCGACAGCCCTCAAAGCCTCCCTCAAAACATCAGCCCCACCATTCACCTTTCATCCTTCCTCGCTCCCCTTTCATCTTTCATCTTTCATCTTTCCCCTTAAGTATGCATTCCTTCGTTGGGGCGATGAGAACGAGGAATCTTGACCCATGTGACTTCGATACCATTTATTATTATCCAAACTTACCGGCTTCGAAATCGCGATCTGGGGATCGCTCCCACAAAAGACTCCATTTACCAATCACCTTTCATCTTTCATCTTTCATCTTTCATCTTTCATCTTTCATTTTTCCCCTTTCCCC
>SLIO01000255.1 GCA_007135635.1 Methylomicrobium sp.
CCCGAAGCTCCCTGCAGATAGACCTTGTTCATATTGTCGGGCAGGTCGACGGTTCCCTGTAATCGGTATCCGCAGGCGCTTAACGCCAATGTCAGTAAAATCAGCAGGGCTACTTTCAGTTTCATGTGCGACCTCGTTTCATACTACTATATTGACCAATTTATTCTGTACGACAATGACTTTTTTGACCAGTTTATCTTCGATAAAGCGTATGACATTATCGTCGCCGAGTGCAATGGCTTCAATTTGCTCCTTCGAAGCGCCGGCGGCCACTGAAATTTTACCGCGCAGTTTACCGTTGACCTGAACGACGATTTCGAGCGTGTCGAGTTGCATGGCGCTAGGGTCGGCTTTGGGCCATTCGGTATCCAGAAGACTGCCGTTTTGCCCCAAATGTTCCCAAAGCCGTTGGCAGATATGCGGAACGATAGGCGACAGCATCAGTACAATCGCAGTGAGTGCTTCCTGGCGGATAGCTGTGGCGTTGTCCGAGTCGGCGGTAAATTTGGTAATGGCGTTCAATAGTTCCATGTTCGCCGCGATTGCGGTATTGAAGGTATGCCGCCTTCCTAGGTCGTCGGTGACTTTTTCAATCGTTTGATGCAATTGCCGGCGTAGGGTTTTTTCATCGTCGGTGAATGCACTTCGATTGAGTTGTGGAGTGGGGAGGCCGGATTCGACATGCTGATAAACCTGTTTCCAAAGCCTTCGTAAAAAACGGAACGCGCCTTCGACGCCGCTGTCGGACCATTCCAACGATTGTTCGGGCGGCGATGCAAACATGATGAATAAACGCACCGTGTCGGCACCGTATTGGTCTATCAATGCTTGCGGGTCAACCGTGTTGCCTTTAGATTTCGACATCTTGCTGCCGTCTTTCAGCACCATGCCTTGCGTCAGCAAGTTTTTAAACGGCTCGTCAGGGGCAGGCAAGCCTTCGTCGCGCATCAATTTAGTGAAAAAACGGGCGTACAAGAGATGCAGGATTGCGTGTTCGATACCGCCTATGTATTGATCGACCGGCAACCAATAGTTGGCGGCTTCATCGATCATTGAATCGGCTTTCGGGCTCGCGAAGCGCGCGAAATACCAGGACGACTCCATGAAGGTGTCGAATGTATCGGTTTCACGCAGAGCCGGTTTACCGCATATCGGGCAGTCGACATGAGCAAAGGTCGGATGCGCAACCAATGGCGATTGCGAACCGTCGAGAACGACATCGCGTGGCAATAACACCGGCAGTTGATCTTCTGGAACCGGAACCGTGCCGCAGTCGTCGCAATAAATAATCGGAACGGGCGCGCCCCAATAGCGTTGTCTCGAGACGCCCCAGTCGCGTAGTCTGAAATTGGTCTTGCGTGTTCCGTAGTTTTCTTTTTCGAGGTTTTCGGCGATCGCGATGAAGGCTTGCTCGGAGGTCAAGCCGTCGAACTCCCCCGAATTACGCAGTATCCCTTTATCGGTAAAGGCTTGTTCAACGCAACTGTCGTCGGAGCCATCTCGCGAGTAGATGACTTGTTTGATTGCAATGTCGTATTTGTGCGCGAATTCGAAATCGCGCTGGTCGTGCGCGGGTACCGCCATGACCGCGCCGGTGCCGTAGCCCATCAACACAAAATTCGCGATCCAGACCGGCACTTGTTCGCCGCTGATCGGATGCACCGCCTTGATGCCGGAATCGATGCCTTTTTTCTCCATTGTTTCCATTGCCGCTTCGGAGGTTTCCATGACTTTGCATTCTTCGACGAAGCGGGTTATTTCCGCATTGCTTTCGGCGGCTTTCAGTGCCAAAGGATGTTCGGCGGCGACGGCTAAATAAGTCACGCCCATTAAAGTATCGGGGCGTGTCGTGTAGATTCTGAGCGGCTCGTTTGCACCGGGTACCGGAAAGTCCATCTCGACACCTTCGGAACGGCCGATCCAATTGGCTTGCATCGTTCTGACCTGTTCCGGCCAGCCGTCCAGAGTTTCTAAGGCTTGCAGCAACTCATCGGCATAGGCGGTGATTTTCAGGAACCACTGCGAAATTTCTTTGCGTTCGACCGGTGTGTCGCAGCGCCAACAGCCGCCGTTGATAACCTGTTCGTTGGCGAGGACCGTCAAGTCGTTCGGGCACCAATTGACCGGTGCGGTTTTTTTGTAAACCAGGCCTTTTTCGAACAGTTTCAGGAAGAACCATTGCTCCCATCGGTAATAATCGGGATCGCAAGTTGCTAGTTCGCGGTTCCAGTCGTAACCGAAACCGAGACGTTTGAGCTGGTCGCGCATGTAACCGATGTTTTCGTAGGTCCAGTCGGCAGGATGAATACCGTGCTGCATTGCGGCATTTTCGGCCGGCAAACCAAATGCGTCCCAGCCCATCGGTTGCAGGACATTCTTACCTTGCATACGCTGAAATCGACTGATCACATCGCCTATCGTATAATTCCGAACATGGCCCATATGCAGTTTGCCACTGGGATAGGGAAACATCGATAGGCAGTAATATTTTTCGCGATTCGGATCTTCATAGGCTGCGAAGGCATTGGTATCGGCCCAGGATTGTTGAATTGCTTGCTCTATTACTAACGGCTTGTAACTTTCTTCCATCCTTCTCATCTTTTCCGGTCAAAAATATTAGAATACAGTACACTTGTTTAAATCTAAAGCCTCATTTTAAGGAGTTCATCGTATGAGTGACAATAAATTAATCGAAGCCTATAACAATTTGATGGAACACCTTTATGAGGTGATGGACGACGGTATACATTCTTTGGCTAATGCGCTTGAAAAAGCCAAGGAAAAAACCAGTGAGATCGGCGGCTTGACCCAGGAGGAAATCAATAAAGTATCCGACTTCGTCAAGCGCGATGTTGTGCACGCGGCGCATTCGCGGAATGGAAGTGAGGATGATGACGATTTGTCCGAATGGCTGAAATTCGATATCGATTTGCTCGAAAATTTCGCGTTGGATGAGTTTATGAGTTTGGCCGATAAAACCAGCGTCGAACTAGCCAAATTCAGAGTGATGGCCGAAGTTAATACCTATCATAGCGGTGAGATCGCCAGTCCCGGTACCTTTGTTTGCGATCAATGCAATAAGGAAATTTCGTTTAAAACGACCAGCGAAATTCCAAAGTGTCCGGCCTGCGGAGCCGATACCTTCGTCCGGTGTTGATATTATCCTGTCAAAC
>SLIO01000007.1 GCA_007135635.1 Methylomicrobium sp.
ACAATTAACGACCGCAATGCCGGACTCATGCAACAACATCCTTCTCATCGATGCAAACCAAACGATCGGGAAAAATGCAACTAAAGCAACTTCCCTTCCCGACTTCACTTTTTATTTCTAATTTGGCTTCGTGATTTTGGAGCACATGTTTGACGATCGCGAGCCCCAAACCGGTTCCGCTTTGTTTTTTGCTACGATTTGTCTCGATCCGGTAAAAGCGTTCGGTAACTCTCGGAATCTCAGATACCGCTATGCCCTCGCCGTGATCTTCCACATCGAGCCTCGGGTAGCCCTGATGCTCATACCAGCGCACATTGACAATGGAATCTTCGAATGAATATTTCAGGGCATTGACTAAAAGATTGGTAAAGGCGCTACGTAAATCTTCTTCCACACCGATTATTTTGACTTGGCTGTCCAGTTTGAGATCGATACGTCCTGACGACTTTTTCAGACTAGCGCCTTCGCTACATATTTTACTTAGCAAACCTGGAATATCGACGCATTGCGCCTTCTTTTTCTGAGTCTCCAGTCGCGTCAACAACAATAAATCATCGACTAAGTGCTCCATGCGCACAGTCTGACTCTGCATTTGCTTGATCGAATTGCTTAACAATCCCGATTCGCCGTCATCCATATCTTTGATCGTCTCTAAATATCCTTTCAGAACCGTCAGCGGCGTTCTAAGTTCATGAGAAACATTCGCAACAAAGTCCTTGCGCATAATTTCCATTTTTTTCAGCTGAGTCACGTCTTGCGCCAGCAACAAACGCAACCCGGCACCATAAGGAACCACTCGGACTGAGAGCATCACATTCGCATCGACTGGCGAAGGGAGCACGATCACATCGTCGTATTGGCGATTATCCAAGTAGCGGGTAAACGCGGGAAAACGGATCAAGTTAGGTATGCGCAGGCCTTTGTCGGATTTTTCGAGACCCAGCACTTTCATGGCCGCTTTATTGGCCCATTCGATTTCGTCGAAAGGCCCCAAAACAACCGCTGCATCAGGCAAAGCTTCGGTTGATTTACGAAATTGGTCGACCATTTTCCCGAGCTTTTTTTTGCGCTTTTTCTCGCGCTTTTTCATTTGGTAAACGTGGAAGTAAATAGCCTCCCAAATACCCGTCGATTTCGGATATTTACCGCTACCGCCTTTGTCTATCCATTTTTCGAATCGGTAAATCTGATAGAACTGCCGAATCAAAATGCCTGCTAGTAGCACAAACATCGTCGGCACAAGAATTTTTCCAAAAATACCTACAACTATTGCCGCAAGCAACAGTAATGATAAGGTTGCAGCTTCCCTAATCCATGGATTCATTGTGTCTTAGAAACGAGCATGAAATAAATTCTTCAAATGTCGAAAGAGGGTTCGGTGGGACGATTGACAGGTGTCGGCTAGG
Source organism: Methylomicrobium sp. (assembly GCA_007135635.1). Lineage (GTDB taxonomy): Bacteria > Pseudomonadota > Gammaproteobacteria > Methylococcales > Methylomonadaceae > Methylotuvimicrobium. The sequence continues at coordinate 1,407 of SLIO01000007.1, forward strand.
CTGTCGAAATTAAGCTAATAACACTTGTTAAAAAATGCCCGAATTCTGGCTTCGAGCTTTGTTGGAGATAACCCCACCCCAACCCTCCCCTGATAAGGGGAGGGGGCAAGCTCCTCCCCCTGATAAGGGGGAGGTTGGGAGGGGGTATCCAAAAATCAGTGGCCATAGATTTAACCATAATGGCATTATTTCGACAGCCTAGGTGTCGGTGTCAGGAACCGCCGTCGAGCCTATAGAGATGTATTCACGGCGTCCTTTCAAGCAAGTCACCGAACCACTACAAAGCTGACTATTTCGAAAAGTTATTTTGTGCATATTCCTTAGCTAATCAGGGAGAACCGATAGCCGAATCCGCGTACGGTTTGCACCATCTCTTCCCGCCCGTATTCCGCCAATATTTTTCTTAATCGTCTAATATGCACGTCGACGGTCCTCTCCTCGATATAAACACTGCGCCCCCAAACTTGATCGAGTAATTGCGTACGGCTATAGACCTTATCCGGATGCGTCATGAAAAACTGCATCAATCTGAATTCGGTTGGGCTAACATCCAATTGCTTATCGCCTATCGTCAACCGGTGCTGCTCGCTATCGAGAATCATGTCGCCAAGCGTAATCTGCGCCAAGTCCTCTATTTTACCGGTTCTACGTAGCACTGCACGAATTCTTGCGACCAATTCCTTCGGCGAAAACGGTTTAGTCATGTAGTCGTCAGCACCGATTTCGAGTCCGCGCACTTTGTCTTCTTCCTCGCCTCGAGCGGTCAATAAAATAATTGGGATTTCCCGATAAAATTGGTCTTTCTTAAGACGTCTAGCCCATTCGATACCGCTAATGCCGGGCAACATCCAATCCAACACGATCAAATCCGGCATGCGCTCCTGAAGAATCAAATTAGCCACTTCAGCATCGGCGCATTGACTCGCTTCGAAACCGGACTGCTCCAATACCATCGCCAGCATTTCTCGGATAGCATCTTCATCTTCGACGACTAAAACGCTCAATCTACTCATATGCTTCTACAGGTCAATAAAATTTCGATTTTAGCAGGCGCTATGTTACGTTTTTATGACAATTAAGTGATCATTCCATTCTTATAAGTTTTCCGATCCGTTGATTGAGGCATTTTCAACCTGATCGACTGCCTCTCATCCGCTTGATAAACCACAACAGCATTTTTTCTCTCGCCCTAATCCTTTGTTAACCGTAGCCTCCAAGACATTTAGCTCCGCTCGACAAAAATTCGATGAAACTTAACGAGTTAATCATAGTCGCAGGAAACACTGTCTCAAATAAAACCTTGATCCTAAAAAGAGCAGTTGAAAGCTTCAAACTACCGTTCGCCCTGAGCCTTGTCAAAGGGTGAACGGTAGTTTGAGGCTTCACCAATCCGGTGTAAGTGTTGTAGACCCTTCATGCTTCGACTTGGCTCAGCACGAACGGTCTACAACACTTATCAACTGCTCTTTTCAGGTTGATGCAGTGTTAATTGAGCTTAAGCCTCGGTAGCTTTTTGATAGCTTTCGACGAGAACTCAATTGTCCTGAGCTCGGCCTACTTAAGCTCGGCAGCCATTCTCATTTTGGCGGAACACCAAAAAATTGGAAAGCCTTACCACTAAAATGACAATGACTGAATATAAATCTTTTCAGTTAATTAGGAGAACTTATGACTTTTAAAACCCATTTAATCGCGATGACTTGCACTGCCCTTTTAACGATGGCAACCGCCATTCATGCGCAAGAGACAAGCTCTCCCGAAGCTG
>SLIO01000116.1 GCA_007135635.1 Methylomicrobium sp.
CAGGCACGACAGTTGCCGTCGGGACGCAGATTATCCGTGTAGCAAAGATGTGGAATTTCTTTACCGTGGCGTTTCGCGGCTTGCAGGATTGTTTCTCCTTGATTGGCGAAAATTTCTTTACCGTCGAGCTTGAAGCCGATTTGTGGTTGATTCATAAATTCAGGATTAGCAGCCATGAGTTAACCTCTTGTCGGGGCAGTGTTTGTCAATTCGTCGGGAAAATACTTGATGACGCAACGCAGCGGATTGGGGGCGGCTTGGCCCAGGCCGCAGATCGATGCATCGACCATCACCGACGATAGTTCTTCAAGTAACTCGGTATCCCAACTGTCTTGTATCATTAGGTCGGCGGCTTTGGCGGTACCGACGCGGCATGGGGTGCATTGACCGCAGGATTCGTCCTCGAAAAACTTCATCGCGTTCAATGCCAGCTTACGCGCACTGTCTTGGTTGGAAAAAATGATTACCGCGGCGGAGCCGATGAAACAGCCGTGCGGATTCAAGGTATCGAAATCGAGCGGAATATCGCCCATCGACGCCGGCAAGATCCCGCCGGAAGCGCCGCCCGGAAAGTAACCGTAGAACTCGTGACCGTCGATCATGCCGCCGCAATATTCGTCAATTAACTCGCGTACGGTGATGCCGGCCGGGGCCAAGTGGACGCCGGGTTTTTTGACGCGGCCCGATACCGAAAATGAACGCAGGCCTTTACGGCCGTTTCTGCCGTGCGACGAGAACCAGTCGGGACCTTTTTCGACGATGTCGCGTACCCAATAGACCGATTCCATGTTGTGCTCCAACGTCGGGCGCCCGAAGAGACCGACTTCGGCCAGAAATGGTGGTCTCAGACGCGGCATGCCGCGTTTGCCTTCGATCGACTCGACCATCGCCGATTCTTCACCACAGATATAAGCGCCGGCGCCGCGTCTCAGATGAATAGGCGGTAAGCGATAGATCGTCGAAGGTGGGTTGTTTTGCAGATTGGCGATTTCTTTGGTGAGAATTTCGCGGCAACCGGCGTATTCGTCTCTTAAATAGACATAGATTTCATCGCAGCCGACCGTTAATGCGGCAATTAGCATGCCTTCGAGAAAACGGTGAGGGTCTTGTTCGAGATAGTGTCGGTCCTTGAAAGTACCCGGTTCTCCTTCGTCAATATTTACGGCCATTAGACGCGGGCCTTTGAAGCCTTTTACGATGCGCCACTTTCTGCCGGCCGGAAAACCCGCTCCGCCAAGTCCGCGAAGACCGGAGTCTTCCATTTTTTTGATGATGGTTTCGGGGTTAATGTCGCCTTCGATGACTTTTTTCAGGGTTTGATAACCACCATCGGATCGGTATTGTCCTAGGCTGATATAGTCGGCAACCGGCGCTGTGATTTCATTTTTGGAAACTGTATTTAAGACAGTTTCCGTGGTCGCTTTATCAATCGGGTTTTGTCCTACGACGGCGATGGGCGCATGTTGGCATCGGCCGACGCAAGGCACTTTTTGGATTCTAATCTTATCTTTCAGTACGGCTTCCAACGCATCTATCAGTTCATGGCCGCCCGCCATTTCGCAAGATACCGACTCGCAAACCCGGATGGTTAAATCGGGGGGAGGAGTTTGGCCTTCCTTAACGATATCGAAGTGATGATAAAATGAAGCGACTTCAAAGACTTCAGCAGTGGACAGGTTCATTTCACTGGCCAACGCTACCAGGTGTTTCGAAGAAATGTGGTGAAAACGGTCCTGAATCTTATGTAAATGCTCGATCAACAAATCCCTTCGGCGAGGCTCGTCGCCTAAAAGATTTCTAATTTCGTCCAGTGCCCCAAGATCGACGGCATGGCCTTTAGGTCCTTGACGTTTCTTTTTTTTGATCTGTTCCGGGGTTATATTGATCACTGCCACAGGTGTTTCCTCCAAGTTGTCCACGTTTAGAGCTGAATTATAGCCAATTGTTCATGCTCTAGGAATTCGATGTTTATCCGTCGCACTTATATTAAGGCTTAGCTTAATCAATTTAACTTAGCTGTCATTAAAATTTCAACTCATCATTTATGAGTAAAACCATCAGAAATAATGATAAAGCCATTGGTTAAAGCATGATGAATCGATACAATAGTCTTTGTAATGCTATCATTATTTTATTATTCAATTGCTTATGAACCCAATGCATTTACTGACTTTTGCCGTGGTAGCCCGTTTTAGAAGTATCACTCAAGCTGCGGAATATTTACATTTGGGTCAACCCGCCGTCTCCGGTCAATTAAAATTATTGCAAAATCAAATTGGCGAACCTTTGTATTTCCGTAAAGGTTATCAGATCGAATTGACTCCGGCAGGCCAAGGTTTATTGGAGTATGCGCAACAAATGACCGATATTTTCAATCAGGCAGGGGAGTATGTTCGCTGCCTGCAACAAGTCAATGCCGGAACGTTAAGACTCGGTTCGACGACGACGATCGCAAGTTTTTATTTGCCTCAGTATTTGGTGTTACTACAAACTTCGCATGCCGGCGTCAACGTCAGAATGAAAACCGGCGACACCGATGAAATCATTAGAAATCTTGAAGATTTTGATTTAGGCTTCATTGAAGGACCGGTTCATGATCAGGAACTGCCCGGCAATTATCAAGTTATCAATTGGCAGGAAGACGAGATTGTTTTAGTCTTGCCCGAAGATCATCCAGTTGCCCGAGATTACCCTGAATTTGTACCATTGGATGTGTTCATGAAGCATCAACTGATATGGCGGGAACCGGGGTCAGGTGCCAGGCAAGCAGTGAAAACATGGTTAGCTTCAGCCGGAATACAAGCCAAAATCTCTATTGAAGTGACCGGTGTTTCGGGCATCAAAGAAGCGGTGCGCGCGGGCTTGGGTATCGGTTTCGCGTCATCTCAGGCGCTACGTAACGAACGCCAGGGTTTGGTGGCGAGAAGGCTTAATGCGCCGACTGGTTTAATCTGGCACCTTAAGATCATCGCCCCGAAAAAGGCGATACGATCCAGAGTGACACAGGCTTTTTTGGATTTGTGTTTATGAGGGTTGATACTTTGTAATGACTTGCGCAGGGGTGCAGCGATTTTTTTGATTACGACTCATAGTTTGAAAGCATGAAACCAAAGTCGGAAATGGGTTTATGACCATGGCAAACATACGCTATCCGCACTATTCTCTGCGCC
>SLIO01000413.1 GCA_007135635.1 Methylomicrobium sp.
ACTCAAGAGTTCCGCGATCGTCTCGAGCAAGGCGAAAAATTGGATAATTTGATCCCGGAAGCCTTTGCAACGGTAAGGGAAGCTTCCGCTCGGGTATTCGGCATGCGTCATTACGACGTGCAATTGATCGGGGGTATGGTGCTCAATGACGGCAAGATTGCCGAAATGAAGACCGGCGAGGGAAAAACCTTGATGGCGACCTTAGCGGCTTATCTTAATGCTTTGCCGGGGCGCGGTGTGCATGTCGTCACGGTCAACGATTATCTGGCGGCTCGCGACGCGCAATGGATGGGGCGCGTGTATGAGTTTTTGGGCTTGACGACCGGCGTTATCGTTAGTCGAATGGATAGCACGGAGCGTCGAGCCGCTTACACCGCCGATATCACCTATGGTACCAACAACGAATTCGGCTTCGACTACTTGCGCGACAACATGGCTTTCAGCTTGGCGCAAAAAGTGCAAAGAGATTTAGCATTTGCGATCGTCGATGAGGTGGATTCGATTTTGATCGACGAGGCGCGCACGCCATTGATCATTTCCGGGCCGACCGAGGAAAGCACTGATATCTATATCAAAGCCAACGAGATCGTGCCTTTTTTGACCAAACAGGAAAAAGAAGATAGCCCGGGCGATTTTTTTGTCGACGAGAAAACCCGGCAGATTTATTTGACCGAGGAAGGTCACGAGCACGTCGAGCAATTGATGACCGAACATGGTTTGATGGTCGATGGCGGTAGTCTTTATGATGCATCTAACATTCGACTGATGCATTACCTAAACGCGTCGTTGCGTGCGCATCATTTATTTCAAAAGGATGTCGATTATATTGTCGCGAACAATGAAGTCATGATCGTCGATGAATTTACCGGACGCATTATGCAGGGGCGGCGCTGGTCGGAAGGCCTGCATCAGGCTATCGAAGCCAAAGAGCGCGTGACTATACAAAATGAAAATCAAACGCTGGCCTCGATTACATTCCAAAATTATTTCCGCCTCTACGAAAAGCTGTCCGGGATGACCGGTACGGCCGATACCGAAGCGTTCGAATTGAACAAGATTTACGGTCTTGAAGTGGTGGTAATTCCGACCCATCGGCCTATGATTCGAAAAGACATGGGCGACTTAGTCTATTTGACGGCTCGTGAAAAATACCAGGCCATTGCTCAAGACATCAAAAGTTGTGTCGAACGCGGTCAGCCGGTTCTAGTCGGAACGACATCAATCGAAAACTCCGAGATTATTTCCGCATTGCTTACCAAGGAAAATATTAAGCACGAAGTCTTAAATGCCAAACAGCATGAACGCGAAGCGCATATTATCGAGCAAGCGGGTATGCCTAGCGCTGTAACGATTGCGACTAATATGGCCGGTCGAGGCACCGATATCGTGTTAGGCGGCAACCTTGATGCTGAACTGGTGGCGCTGGGTGAGGAAACCACCGATGACGCGCGGGAAAAAGTTCGTGGAGCATGGCTCGATCGCCATCAACAAGTCATTGCCAGCGGCGGTTTACATGTGATTGGTTCTGAGCGCCATGAGTCGCGGCGTATCGATAATCAGCTAAGGGGGCGCTCGGGACGGCAAGGTGACCCGGGTTCGACACGATTCTATTTGTCGCTTGAAGATCCGTTGATGCGTATTTTTGCCTCCGATCGCGTTGCAGGCTTGATGCAAAAGCTAGGCATGGGCGAAGGTGAGGCGATCGAGCATCCTTGGGTGACGCGTTCGATTGAAAACGCTCAACGTAAAGTCGAGAGCCGAAATTTCGATATACGTAAACAAATCTTGGCTTACGATGATGTCGCTAACGATCAACGCAAAGTAATCTATGCACAGCGCAATGAGCTAATGGCCGCGGAAGATATCTCCGATATCATGAGCGAAATTCGCAAGGATGTGGTCAATAATGTTATTACGCAATATATTCCGCCAAAAACAATGGAGGAGCAGTGGGATACCAAAGGTCTGGAAGATCATCTATTGCAAGAGTTTAATGCCGAAATACCGGTCAGGCAAATGCTAAAAGATGACAAAAGACTTAATGAGGCCTCGTTGCGTGAACGTATTATCGAATTGGTCGAGCAAAGCTACAAGGAAAAAGAACGAAAGATAGATCCTAGCATCTTGCGGCATTTCGAAAAGTCGGTGATGTTGCAAGTCTTGGATAATAGTTGGAAAGAACATTTGGCGGCGATGGATCATTTGCGTCAGGGCATTCATTTTAGAGGCTATGCGCAAAAAGATCCGAAGCAAGAATACAAGCGTGAAGCCTTTGAAATGTTCACCAGTTTACTGGATCACATCAAGTACGAAGTGATTGGTATCCTCGCTAAGGTTCAAGTGACTCAGGAAGAAGATGTTCAGGCGATAGATGAAATGAGACAAGCTCCGAAGGAAATGCATTATGAACATGCAGAGGCAGAGCCGATAACGGCATCGGTCGAGGATGTTCCTCTTCCGATGGAACCGGAAAAACCGGTCGAACAGCCGTTCGTTAGAAATGAGCGTAAGGTAGGGCGTAACGACCCTTGCCCATGCGGCTCGGGGAAAAAATATAAGCAATGTCATGGGCGTATCAGTTAGATTTTTAAACTTTTTGGCAGTGCGAATAAATGAAACCGTTAGCGGTTTAGTTGCTGGCCGATTTAGCATTGAGGACTGACGCCGGGTTTTTCTGCTTGGCGCCCGGCGGAGCAATGTGCTAAGTGTATATTGTGAATCGGGCTCTCTAGTACAGCTTCATTTTTTTATTAAAGGGGCGGAATATACAAAATGTTGCGATATTCAAAAATTTATTGACCCCGTAACTCGACAAAATAAAATGGATGCTGTACTAATTCCCCCTAAGCACTACACTTGTTAAAGCTGGGTTAAGGTTTAATTGAGTCGCCTTAAATAACTTGTTTAATGAAAATAAACCGATATGATTGATATGTACGAAAAATCCGAAGAGCCATCAAAAATGCCTAGCACTATTTTCAAAAAAAGTAAGCCAGCCGCAACGATAACCAAACTACCAAGTTTGTCGTTGAAAAAGGATCATTTGATTACCGATTTCAAGCGTTATTACGCTTATCGTTTAGGAAGGGACGAAAACTGCCGTTCCCCGTATTACGCTTACGAAGCCTTGTCTTTAGTAATTAGCGATCGATTAATCGAACGTTGG
>SLIO01000447.1 GCA_007135635.1 Methylomicrobium sp.
AGCATCCATGGAATCTGCCCACCGGAATCCCTGCCTGGGTGACGATTAACAGCATTCATGGTATCTGTTACGGTCCGGAGAACACCTCCCTGATTTGTTCAAGCTCATATTCAGGAACTTTGCGTCCGGACAATGGAAATTCACTAATTTGTTGTGATCGCCTTGTAATACGATCTACCGTGTGCAGCGCATAGGTTTTCGAGTCTTGTGCGATGTATGCATATATGGCATCCAGATGCGCCTCGGCCGTTTCGATCCAGTGAACTTTCATTCAGGCAATCCATATTTCTTTCTTATTTCCGCAACATCTTTTGTTCTTCCGGCCTTGCTATCTTCAATCCCCTTCTCGATCGTTTCTCTGACATATATTTCATGCATTAGATCATCCCATGTTGCATGAGCAGGAAGTTGATCGATCAATTTATGGGCATCTTCTTTACTGATTATTGTGGACATCTTCTACCTCTAATTAACAGATAACAATGAAGTGAGTAGCCCGAATGATACATAGTGGAATCCGGGATAATCCAAGCCGCCTTTACCCCGGATTTCGTAAACTCCACATCCGGGCTACTCGCTGAATACCGGCCATCGCCGATTGCTTGCTGTCTTTGGCCTCAATGATAGCGACCGGGATATTAGGCTTGTAGTAAAGAGTGTAATCCGCCTGCTTGCGCTTACCATGGCTGGTGAGATTGCCCTTTACATTGATGCGGCCATCGGTGAAGCCAACTCCTTCACGAACTTGTTTCTGCATGTCCCAGCCAGCCTTTTCCATGGCGGGGGTAATGAACTTGGTGCAGATATCGCGTTCCGATAGGTCTTTTTTATTCATCATCTGTTGGTTAGACTCCTATGGATTTTGTGGTAGGGGTTGGGCGTCCGAGTTGACGCTGTGTAGGCACTCTACTCTGTATTGCCAACCCTCAGATAAGAAGTCTGAACGTGTTGGTCGAGGTCAAGGAAAACATCAGGCACGTACAGCAGTCGTGATCGTGCGCCGAGGCCGGATCCGAAGCCAAACACGAGAACTGGCTTGCCAAGCAGCTGCACGATCTCGATTGCTGGCACGAAGTCCGCGTCGCTCGTGAGCAAAACGCACGCATCAAAATTGTCCCGGTAAGCGTCGTCCAGGAGTTGCGCCACCAACAGTGCGTCCACGCCCTTCGGCTTCTCGATAAGCCCTTTCGCGGCACGGCGACCTTGCCGTCGTTGTGCAAGCTGCCTCGACTCACGAACAAGCATTGGGGTACAACCGTTCGCTCGTATGTGGACGGCCGCATCGTGTGCGAGATTCTCATCTCCTTGAATCGACCCAAAGTAGTACGCCTTGGCAATCCGCTGACGCTCGATCGGCCCCCTGAGCATGCGCCCATAACCGGTATCCCAGAAGAATTGAATGTCAGCACGGTGGCGCAAAACCGGCCCGGGATCTGGGTACGATCCCTCCATGCCCGCCGAATAAACAAATGCTGCCTCTGCCAGAATGGCGTCTTCGAAATGTCGCCGCTTGAACGCTGTCTCAGTGCGGATGTAATTGCTCTCACCATCGACGTAGACATAAACGGTGCGATGGACGGGTTCAATGGTTAAGCTAGTCATGACAGTCGCTCGTTGCGCATTTGTACAGGGGAAATGAGGGCCTAACAAGTAATTAAATGATTTATGTATATCATCCCATTTCCGGTGATATCTGTTTTTCCTATCATTTAACAATCACGCATTAAGACCGAAACACCTACACATCCAAATTTGTTACATCCAGCGCATTCTTGACGATAAAGTCCCTGCGCGGTTCGACGATGTCGCCCATTAGCGTCGTGAAGATTTCGTCGGCGGCGACCGCGTCTTCGATGCGGACTTGCAGCATGCGGCGGCTGTTGGCGTCGAGCGTGGTTTCCCAGAGTTGTTCCGGATTCATTTCGCCTAATCCTTTGTAGCGCTGGATATGCTGGCCTTTTTTGACTTCTTTCATCATCCAGTCGAACGCTTGTTTGAAATTTGCGACCGCCTGCTGGCGTTCGCCCATTCGGATGGTGGACTGTTCGCCGAACATGCCGGCGGTATCCTCGGCATATTGTGCGATTTTCTGATAATCCTTGCTGTCGAAAAACGCCGCTTGCAACATAAAGGTTTTGGTATTGCCATGATGGCGCTTGTCAACCGTTAGCGTGTAATCGCCGGACGACCGGTAATCGAGTTCCATCTTAAATTCCATTTTACTTTGCGGATTGTAGAGAAGTTCGGCTAACCGGCCGACCCAGGCTGCCAATCGTTCCTTGTCTTGTTTGATTTCGTCGCTCACGCGCTCCATGTAGACTAATTGCTCCAGAAACACGTCATCATAGCGTCTGGTCAAGCGATTAATAATGGCCAGTACTTCGGTGTATTCCTTCGCCAATTTCTCCAAGCCTTGGCCTTGTATCGGCGGCGCGGTTTCGTCGGTATGCAGCATCGCTTTATCGAGTGCCAGTTGAATCAAATAGTCGTTCAATTGCGCATCGTCTTTGACGTAATGTTCCTGCTTGCCCTTCTTGACCTTGTACAGCGGCGGTTGGGCAATATAGATGTAGCCCTTTTCGATGATTTCCGGCAACTGACGGTAGAAAAACGTCAATAGTAAAGTACGGATATGCGATCCATCGACGTCGGCATCGGTCATGATGATGATGCGGTGATAGCGGAGTTTGGCAAGGTTGTATTCGTCCTTGCCGATGCCGCAGCCGAGGGCTGTGATCAAGGTTCCGACTTCTTCGGACGAGATCATTTTGTCGAAGCGCGCTTTTTCGACATTCAAGATTTTACCTTTTAGCGGCAATATCGCTTGCGTACGGCGGTCGCGGCCTTGTTTCGCCGAACCGCCCGCCGAGTCGCCCTCCACGATGAACAATTCGGACAGGGCCGGATCTTTTTCCTGACAATCGGCCAGTTTGCCGGGTAATCCGGCAATATCCAGCGTAGTTTTGCGGCGCGTCATTTCCCTCGCTTTTCGGGCGGCTTCACGGGCTCGGGCCGCGTCAATGATTTTATTGACGATCGCTTTGGCGATTTGCGGCTTTTCCAGTAAAAATTCCTGCAGTTTTTCATTCATCGTCGATTCGACCAAAGGCTTCACTTCCGATGATACTAATTTGTCTTTCGTCTGCGAGGAAAACTTCGGGTC
>SLIO01000376.1 GCA_007135635.1 Methylomicrobium sp.
CGGGACATGTGACTTTGTATTGTGTTATGCAAGGAATATCAGCGCGTTTAAATACCGTCAACTATTTTCGTTAAAAGTTGCAGGTACTACTGGAGCTGCTCTCTACAACAGAGTTCAAAGTCCTGATGGACTCCTAGTGAAACCTCTAGGTACAACTGAGAACTTCAATAAAGATTATGCACCCAATGGATGGCATCTTGTTACATCAGACAACATTACATCACAATCAGGCGGAGAAACAACGCGTCAAGCGCATGTATTTCGAGGGGAAACTTTTTCGCCTGGAACTGGCGGTTGGAAGACGAATATGTCTGGCCTAACTAGGCTTGGTATGGCGTCACGACTGGCGCGCGGAGGAAAAGCCTTACGCTATGTCAGACGAATTATGGATTTCCCCGTTTCTCCTATTTCAAATATTTGGGATGACATGCTCACAGGGAGTTTTACCGAGCAAAAAATCTACGTAGTGCAAAGTGCAGAAAAACTTATACAGCGTTGCATCTTGATGGCTACTGACCCCGGAGACCTAGTCCTTGATCCCACTTGTGGTTCCGGCACCACTGCTTATGTCGCCGAACAATGGGGTCGCCGCTGGATTACCCTCGACACCTCCCGCGTCGCCTTGGCCTTGGCCCGTGCTCGCATCATGGGTGCTCGCTATCCGTATTATTTATTGGCAGACAGCCCGGAAGGCCAACGTAAGGAAGCCGAACTCAACCGCTCCGCGCCATCCAGCCAGCGTACCAGCGGCAATATCCGCCATGGTTTTGTTTATGAGCGCGTGCCGCATATCACGCTGAAAGCCATCGCCAACAACGCCGAGATTGATGTCATCTGGGACAAATTTCAGGAAAAACTGGAACCACTGCGAGAGCAACTCAATCAAGCCCTGAATAAACAATGGCAAGAATGGGAAATCCCCCGCGACGCCGATGCCAACTGGTCAGATGCCGTCAAGAAACTGCATGCCGATTGGTGGCAACTACGCATTACTCGCCAGCAGGAAATCGATGCCTCGATTGCCGCTAAAGCCGATTCCGAATACTTGTACGACAAACCCTACGAAGACAAGAAAAAAGTCCGTGTTGCCGGTCCTTTCACCGTCGAGAGCTTGTCACCGCATCGGGTTTTGACCGTCGATGAAAACGACGATTTGATCGATGGCGTGGCCCAATCCAATGCCGAATATCGCGAAGAACGCGACTTCGTGCAAATGATTCTGGAAAATCTGAAAACCGCCGGGGTGCAGCAAGCGCACAAAACCGACAAAATCGACTTCACCTCGCTTTCGCCCTGGCCCGGTGAACTGATCTGCGCCGAAGGCCGCTATTTGGAATACCCCTCACCCCAACCCTCTCCCCCAAGGGGCGAGGGAGCAGTAGAAAAACGTGCAGCCATTTTCATCGGCCCGGAATTCGGCACGGTATCACGCCCCGATTTAGTCGCCGCCGCTCGCGAAGCAGGCGATGCCGGTTTCGATGTACTGATCGCCTGCGCCTTCAACTACGATGCCCATTCCTCGGAATTCGACAAACTCGGCCGCATCCCGGTGTTAAAAGCCCGCATGAACGCCGACCTGCACATGGCCAACGACCTGAAAAACACCGGTAAAGGCAATTTGTTCGTGATTTTCGGCGAACCGGACATCGACATCCTGGATGCCAAAGACGGCAAGATTCAAGTCAAAGTCAACGGTGTGGATGTGTTCCACCCCAACACCGGCGAAGTCCGCAGCGACGGAGCCGAAGGCATCGCCTGCTGGTTCATCGACACCGATTACAACGAAGAAGCCTGGGCCACACTGAACAGTGATACCTCAAGGCCATTCGAAAAACCCAAATCAGGGAGGATTGCGGTGAAAGTCATCAATCACCTGGGAGATGAAGTGATGAAGGTGTTTAGGGTAAGATGATACAAGTTAGCTGCTTCCTTATGGAGATTTTCTGTCATGCGTAAACAAACTATCGAATTTTCATCGCCATTGGATGCCTTGCTTGCTATCACTAAGCGACTGAGCGTACTGGAGCAGCAACATCACATGGATTCGGAAGAGTTTTTTTATCGATACAGCCAGGGAAAAATGCCCGACGATGCGGAATTTGTCGAATGGGCCAATGATTATCGACACTAACTGCATTTGCATCAGGAACTGGATGTGAAGCTGAAACATGTTGCATGATGAACTGAAAGCTTATCTGGATGACGTTGAACACGTGATTCTGTGTTGCGACGGTGTTTATGTCGAACATTAAAGGGAGGAAATTTTGACGCCGGAACGCGTCAATTTGCGGATTCGTATGCGATTTGCCAATGGATATTTGTTGGAAATTCATGAAGCGGTCATTATCGCCGGCCAAAGCCTTACTCATTTGGATTATCGCTATCATTGACAGGATGCGGAAAACCGTTTGCTGTTTCGTTATGACTGCACGCCGAATTTCCCCGATTTATCCAGTTTTCCGCACCACAAACACTTGCCGGATAGCGTGATCGTTTCCGAGAGACCTGAAATTCCATCAATTTTGCAAGAAATCAAACGATTACAAGAATAGCGACGCGCGCATGGATTTTCGTATTTCCGACACCTTCACCGACAGCCTCTCCAAACTGACCGGCGAAGAACAAAAAGCCATAAAAACCACGGCGTTCGATCTGCAATTGAATCCCGAGAATCCCGGATTCAGCTTTCATAAATTGGATCGAGCGAAGGATAAGAACTTTTGGTCGGTTCGCGTCAATACCAATATTCGCATCAACGTTTTGTCGTGAGCATGAAAATGGCGTCAGGTTGTGGCAGACGGTTTTTAGACCGTTAGGCACTTGGAAAAATCTTAAGCCGCTCAATCGCTGTAAATAATCGATTTATCCGCTAATTCGCGTAAGGTTTTTAAGCCTTGGTCGATAAACAGCTGCATATCGCTTGCCTGGAGTTCGCCGGCGAGCTGCGTTAAGCAAGATTCGGCAGTGATTCCCGGGGTACTTTGTACGATTTCCAAAAGACGATAGGTCGATGGCGTTATTTGCATGAACTTCACGTTATCGTCCGGAGTCCGGTAAACGATCAAAAAACTCGGTTGTTCGGGCGCTTCATAAGGAATGACGTCCGTTGAGATTTGATGAACCGGAAAACGATAGGCTAAAAGCCATGCCAGTGGAGA
>SLIO01000210.1 GCA_007135635.1 Methylomicrobium sp.
AATACCAACCGCCATGTCGATTACGTTGCCCTTGACAGCGAATTCCTTGAACTCTGTTAAAATGCTCATAGTAAAACTCCGAAAGATAGAAATGTTATTGTTATTGTTCTTGCCGTAGAAATCCACGCCAAACTATCACTTGTAGGTGAGATCGAGGTTACGTTCGTCTACCAGTGCTCCGGCTCCGCCGTGCATCCTGAACTCCTTGAGGGAAGAATAATATTTTCGCCCTTGAATGTAAACCCTCTATACTCGCACTTTGACTTGCCTTAGCAACCGTTAACTATACGCCTTAAATCATTTTAGGCATTTTAATTAAAATTTATCGGGTGCCAGAGTTATAAAATGCACGTTCCTTAACCCAAAAGCGCATCGATATCCTCGCCGTGGATCACTTCTTTTTCCTGAAGAATTTCGGCAAGCCGATCCAGAATATGCCGCTTGGTTGTCAAAATATCCATCGCGCGCTCGATTCCTTCATCAATCAAGGCCTTGACTTCAGCATCGATTAGCTTAGCGGTTTCCTCGCTGTAATTGCGGTATTCGGTCGCTTCGATTTCGAGAAATTGCAGTTGTTGGCGTTTACCGTAAGTTAGAGCGCCCAGCTTGGCGCTCATGCCCAAATAGCACACCATGGCTCTTGCGATTTCGCTGGCTTTTTCCAAGTCGTTTTGCGCGCCGGTCGACACATTACCCAATGCAATCGCCTCCGCCATGCGCCCGCCCATCAAAATCGCAATTTGATCCTTTAGCTCGGCATCGGTGGACAGAAATTTTTCCTCGACGGGAATTTGTAGCGTAAAGCCCAAAGCCGAAACACCGCGAGGAATGATCGAGACTTTATGAATCGGCTGGCCTGTGGGCACATGCTTGGCGACCAATGCGTGGCCTGCCTCGTGATAGGCCACGCGGCGTTTTTCCTCGGGCCCCAGCGCCCGCGATTTTTTCTCAGGGCCGGCTAAAATGCGGTCGATCGCCGCTTCAAAGTCTTCCATGCCAACATTGTCATGATTGACGCGCGCCGCTAGAATCGCGGCTTCGTTCGCGATATTCGACAAATCGGCGCCTACCAATCCCGGTGTACGTTTGCCGACGATGGTCAAATCGACGTCGGAAGCAAGCTGCATTTTCGCGGTATGCAGTTTGAGAATTTTGACGCGGTCTTCGAGGTCCGGTTTGTCAACAATAATCTGCCGATCGAAGCGTCCGGCACGCAGCAAAGCTTTGTCGAGAATTTCCGGACGATTGGTCGCGGCCAACACGACCACGCCCGATGACGGATCGAAACCATCCATTTCGGTCAACAATTGATTGAGCGTTTGTTCACGTTCGTCATGCCCGCCCATCACCATCGGCCCGCCGCGCGAGCGGCCAATCGCATCGAGTTCGTCGATAAAGATAATACAAGGGGCTTTTTGGCGAGCCTGTTCGAACAGATCGCGAACGCGAGCGGCACCGACGCCGACGAACAGTTCGATAAATTCAGAGCCGCTGATGTTGAAAAACGGCACACCGGCTTCGCCCGACACCGCCCTTGCTAGCAAGGTTTTACCGGTTCCGGGAGGACCGACCAACAATGCGCCTTTCGGCATACGACCGCCGAGTTTTTGAATTTTTTCCGGGGCTTTAAGAAATTCGATCGATTCTTTCAACTCCTGCTTCGCGCTCTCGCTACCGGCAACATCGTCGAACGTGATTTTCGGTTGCGTTTCCGGATGTATCTTGATTTTGTTACCAATATTCAAAAAGCCACGTCCGGCCTGTCCGCCGCCGGCCATCCGCCGGAACAGCCATGACCAGATCGCTACTAAGATCAGCATCGGAATGATCCAATTGAATAGTATATTGCCAAGCCAACTTTCTCCGCTTCTGACGATATAGTCGACGTTATGTTCTGCGAGCGTCTCGGCAAGATGTTCATCCCACAGAGGAATGGTCATGAAGTGTTGCGGAGAATCGGACGGATTGTCGGGTTTGATTAGGCCGGTAATCGTTTTTTCGGTGACCACGGCACGCTGGATTTTGTTATTCTTAACCAATTCGAGAAATTGGTTGTAGGGTAGTTCGTCTTTTTGCAGTTCGTTAGCCTGATTGAAGATCGAGAAAATCATCAACAAGCCCAGGCCGATCAACAAATAGCGTGTCAATTTATCGTTCTTATCAGGCTTTTCCGGCGCATTGATTTCCTTTTCCGGCTCGGGCTTAAACAATGACCGATACAGACCGGTCAGCTTCGTTTTGAGCGACTTCAGTAATTGAATCAGAAACCCGGTCAATATTTGCAGGAAATTATTGGAATTTTGTTTGTCCATAGTGATGACCTCGAATAACGGACGAAATGGTTCAACTGTCTGTTTCCACATATTACCACTCAAATTATTACGCTCAACTTTTAAAAATTAGCGTTTCTTGTATATAACCGATGAGGATGTTAGTGCTATTCATTCAGATCTTAAGAAGATATTTCATTACTTTAAGTCTTTTATCGCTTGGTTTCAGTGTTTCGGCATTCGGCGCGAGTGCATCGCAGATGCTAAGATCGGCCCCGGCGCTCACGGCCAATGATTTAGTCGTGATTGTCAACGAAGCCGATCCGCTTAGCGTTAAGATTGCCGATTATTATGGACGCAAAAGAGGCATTCCGAGCAATCAGATTGTTCGCGTTCGTTTCGACCCGGCAATGAAAGTCATGAAGCCGGAGCAATTCGAAGCGATCAAAGCCGAAGTCGATGCGAAAACGCCTGCCCATGTTCAGGCATTCGTGTTGACTTGGCTGCAGCCGTTCCGGGTCGACTGCATGTCGATTACCACGGCATTCGCTGCCGGTTACAACCAAGCATTTTGCGCCAGCGGTTGTTTGAATACCCGCAAAAGTCCCTATTTCGCTTCGGAGAGCGCCAAACCCTACAAAGATTATCAATGGCGACCCAGCATCATACTCGCCGGCAGAAATTTTGAAGAAGCTAAAGAATTAATCGATAGAGGTATCGCCGCCGATTATACGCATCCGAAAGGATCGGCCTATTTGCTGCAAACCAAGGATAAGGCACGCAGCTCGCGTGCGGCATTATTTCCGGGGATAACCGAGAGTTTTAACGGCGCATGGCCGGTCAATTTTCTTAAGCGCGACTTTATCAAGGACAAGTACGATGTGA
>SLIO01000207.1 GCA_007135635.1 Methylomicrobium sp.
ATACCCGGGGCCATCGAACCGGCATTTCCATAGAAAAGCTGCGCTACGCCTGTCGCATGAGAAGATATAGCGCTCGAGGAGGGATCCGATTGATTCACAATTATTTTTCCGGTGAACTGAGCACTAGTCGTGTTTGGCATCCATGAGCCCATATTGAAATCGGCAACACCTACTGCTGCTTCGACTTGCGTGACTTTAATGTCGGTACCATTGTGCATGTTTATACCCAATTCCGTTTGCAACCGGGTATAACCAATATCGTCACGATAATCGGCTTGAGCTTGGACCGTTAATAAGAAAAAAGGAATAACCCAAAAATTCAGATTTTTCATGTAGCTACCGATCATTAATAAAAAGGAATGTTTATTGTGTTTCCGTACGACCTCTATTTGACATAGTATCGACACAATTTGATTTTGACCGCGGTCATTCCGATACGAATTGCCGACATACGGTCAATAAAACGAGAAACAGAGGGAGCCTTGCCATCCATGACTCCGACGCATTCCGTAAGCGGTCGGCATTTTTGTCCTGTAGATACCCTCCACTGACGAACGAGGAAACGCCAAGTTTTCAAGAGGTGTCGGGGGTATTTCTCTATACCAAGGAGTTATCGTCAAGCCCATGGATTACTTGACATCCCCATCTTATCCCAAACCTAATCAAACTAAACGATTCTTCGGTAAGAAAAGCACCCGTATCATCACTTTACCGCACTTGCATGCGGTAAAGTGATAGGCCAATATTAGCCTGTTGAACTAAATGCTTGAACGCCTTGAGATCATCCTCTGTTAACTCGAGATTGCTATAGGCCCGATCGCAATAAATTAGACCGATAGGTTTATTGCCTGAACACACAGACATCAATAAACAAGGCTGTTTACCGATCGTCTTAATATCGCTTGCGCTATATGAAGACTCGTTTTCTTTCGGGGTTACCCAATAACCCTCGTGATTGGAGATCGCTTGAAAAAACAAATTAGGCGGAGCCTTGCTAAGTTCGAAGCGAATCTTTTGTAAATAACTGTCCTTGCGCCAGCCCAAAGCCACTTTCTCCAGCAATGCTTTTTTATCTTTTGTTAAAAGAGCAAAAATTGTTCGATCCATGCCGATTCCACGTTGAATACCCTCCAGTACGGTTTCAATCAACAAATTGATATCGATTTTTCCGCTCAGTATAGTGGTAATATCTTGCAAAATTTGAAATTGCAATACTTTTCGATCAACATTCTGCGCTGACGCATTCAATTCGGAATTTTGCCGGACATCTTGTTGAATTAAATTCGAAGCCTCCGTTGCGCCGAAATGGCAAGCAATATTTGCCGCAATGTCAGTATTTTTTCGTAGATCCGCCTCAATCGCTTCTTTCGACTGTCCTGTCATGGCCTCGATTTTTTCGACACAGGCTTGATAATTTAGCGTACCGACGCCTTCTCGTAACGCTTCGACGACTTCGCAGCCAACGCGAACGAATTTAACCCTCGGCTCGACGTCTCTGGTGCTTTTTTTAATAGCCGCTTCGATTAAGCCTTTTAAATTCCAAGTTTTGCACAATGAAATGTCCAAATCCGCCAGTTTGAAACCCAAAACTTGCTTTTCGGCCGATTCGTTGCTTAGGCCGTTTTTTAACAAATCCTGAATCCTATCACCCTGCGCCCCGCAGAAACTCCAAAAAGCGATGCTTCCGATATTTTTAAGCAGTGCTGCGATAAAAACCTCTTCAGGAGAAGAGTCTTTCGCTGCGACTGCCATGGCTTTTGCCTGAACCGCTGAATGAATAGCTTTGGCGATTTCTTCATTGGCGCGACGCCTGTTGTTCGGCGACAAAATCGCTTCAAAAAGGGAGCACGCCAGTGTCAATTCGCGGATGACTTCGATACCGAGTATCACAATAGCCCGTGATACGGTCACCATTTTTTTCCGCGAAGGGTTGTAATAAATACTGTTGCTTAGCTTTAATAGTTTTGCCGTCAGATTGGGATCTTGAAGTATCACAGGGGCCAGTTCAATCGCGCCTTTTTTTTCGTCCTCTATGATGAAGTTGATACTTTGCACGGTATCGGAAAATACCGGCATTTCCCGATCACGCAATACTGCGGTCCACTCCTCAAGCGACTGAGGCTCACCTTTAATTTCAGCGCCTTGTATTTTCATGCTTAATTTTTATTACGGCATTGTTCTTTAGTTTAATTATACCGACTGAATTGACGTTCTTTTCACTGCTAACAACTTACTGTGAACGACTATTTTAGCGTTTATTACGCCGTTGTTTAACATGAAGAAACAGATATGTCCCGACAATTGCCGCCACCACAAATACCACGATATTCGCTTGCATGACATACACAACGACGGCCTTACCGTAGTGATAATACAACGAGAAAAAAAATATCGTCGAAATCGTGCATGCCAATAAATCCGCCAGTGCAAACTTGATGAAACTCATCTTGCCAAGTCCGGCGCACAAAAAAAGCCCGTTTCTAACGCCGAATGGAATAAACCGCCCTAAGATTAGCGTCACAATACCGTGGCTTTCGTAATAAGCGTGAATCTTTTCTACCCTTTTCGGCGTTACCATTTTAGCAAAAAAACGAATTTGCAAGATTTTAGGCCCGACGATTCGCCCCAGACTGTAGCAGATCAAATCCGAACCATAAGCGCCGAGATAAACCGCGGCAAATAAATAAGGTAATTGATCCGGATATTGTCTTGCCAACACGCCCGAGATAAAGAGCATGGCATCCTCGGATACCGGAATATTGAGGCCCGCTAACAACAGCGATCCGAAAATAATGAAATGAGCGTGTTCAATATGAGCTTGAATAAGAGCAATCAGCGTTTCCATCGATTTATTAACTATAAAAAATAAGGTTTAAATTTCTTGGCATTGTTATGACAGATCTATGCAGACTGCTTTACAATCAGTTTGTCGATCACTCACCCCGAAGAAATAAGCATGGTACTAGACCACCCCACCAGCATACTGGAATATCACCAACGTACCAAACATCATTTGGACCGTTATGCTCAAGGACCGAACGGGCTCGATTGGGCCGATCAACCGGATCCATTCAGGCGTTTTGAAGGCTGCGAACGAATTCAATTGCCTTTGCCTAAAAACACTCCCTCGCCAACCTATAACGAGCTTCGAAA
>SLIO01000058.1 GCA_007135635.1 Methylomicrobium sp.
GCAGGAAATCGATCAAATGGTTGCCGACGCGGTTCAGCAATCCGGTGCCGAGTCGATTAAATCAACGATGTCAACTCGCAGTAGGAGATCATTAATAAAGTCTCGAGGAATTCTACCGGACATAAATAATCCGGAATTCAAAATTTATACTTTGCGCGGTCATGTTTGCGGCTTTATGGCAATACTATTTTGTTCGACGCTTGCATGTATGTAAGCGGTAGACCGCGTCGGGCACTGGCAGTCATGAGCAGGCCGCGAAAACAGGCGCATAGCATGCTATGTAACTGTTTTCGTGAAGCTTCCGCTCCTGCTCACGCCCCTTACCTACATCCATTCAGGTAAGGCCGCTATTGGACAAAAGAGTACGCCAGCTTAGCAGAAAAAGTAGCCGCGTAAAGTTAAAATGACGAATTGGGCTATCACTCTGCTAAAACGGCTTTGATTTTTGCACTAACGATAGACATATCGGCGCGGCCTTGCATTTTATCCCTCAGCAAACCCATCACCTTACCCATATCTTTAATCGACTCGGCACCGGATTGCTGAACCGCGTCGGCAACCATTTGATCGATTTCCTGCTCGGTTAACGCCTGCGGCAGATAATCCTGAATCACCAAAATCTCGGCTTCTTCGACCTCGGCCAAATCCATCCGGTTTGCTCCGGTGTACTGTCTGATCGACTCCCGCCGCTGCTTGACCATTTTATCGAGTACAACAATAATCTGATCATTATCGAGTTCGATACGTTCATCGACCTCACGTTGCTTGATAGCCGCCATGATTAAACGTATCACGGCAAGCCTAGCTTTATCGCCGCCCTTCATGGCGGCCTTCATATCTTCCTTGATACGGTCTTTTAGTAATTCCATACCGATATCAATTCCGGTCGAATTATATTTGCGGACGGCCGCGGCGCAGATTTTTCAACGCATAACGTTCGCGAGCCAATTTTTTTAGATGGCGTTTAATCGCCGCCGCACCTTTTCTTTTGCGTTCGGCAGTGGGTTTTTCATAAAATTCACGACGTCTAACTTCGGACAGTACGCCGGCTTTCTCGCAAGCACGCTTAAAACGGCGAATAGCAATATCGAATGGTTCGTTTTCTTTAACTTTTACTGACGGCATTATTAATGATCCAACTGTGTTAATATTTAAAAATCGAAGGACGAAAGTCCCTATATAAAAAACAACTCATTATTATACGCCCTCTTAACATTTTTTCAAAAATCCATGTACGTTTTAGGCTTAGAAACTTCCTGCGATGAAACCGGCGTCGCCATTTACCATGCCCAAAAAGGACTCATCAGCCATTTGCTCTACAGTCAAATCGACATGCACAGCGAATACGGCGGCGTCGTCCCCGAGCTGGCCTCGCGCGACCATATTCGCAAACTCGTCCCGTTGATTAAACAATGCATGCACGAAGCAGGGCTAACGAGCAGAGATATAGACGGCATTGCCTATACCGCGGGACCTGGATTAATGGGCGCCTTGCTAGTCGGTGCAGCTACCGCAAACAGCCTGGCTTGGGCTTGGCGTAAACCGGCGATCGCTATTCATCATATGGAGGGGCACTTACTCTCCCCAATGTTGGAAAACGATCCGCCGTCATTTCCGTTTCTTGCCTTGTTGATTTCGGGAGGACATACGATGCTGGTCGAAGTCAAAGGTATCGGCCGTTATCGCTTATTGGGCGAATCGCTCGATGACGCTGCAGGCGAAGCCTTCGATAAAACCGCCAAAATGCTCGGCCTAGGTTATCCGGGAGGCCCCAAACTGTCCGAACTGGCCAAACGCGGCTCACCACGTTTTAAATTCCCGAGGCCGATGACCGACCGACCGGGGCTTGATTTCAGTTTCAGCGGCCTAAAAACTTACACAATGAATACATTGCACGACACCGCTCAATCCGATCAGGATAAAGCCGACATCTCCTTAGCGTTTCAGACCGCCGTTGCCGAAACATTGAGCATTAAATGTAAACGCGCGCTTAAGCAAACCCGATTGAACAAATTGGTTGTGGCAGGCGGCGTCAGCGCTAATTCGGCCATTCGCCAATCTTTAACGGAAATGGCAGACAAAGAACAAGCCCTAATTTATTTTCCACGACCTGAATTTTGCACGGATAACGGTGCAATGATTGCCTATGCCGGTTGCCAGCGTTTGATGGCAGGCCAACACCAAAAAAGCGCTATATTGGCTCGCGCACGCTGGCCGATTGAAGAACTGCCGCCGGTTTAACTTGCTATTTTCAATAGCTCGACTTTGTTGAAGATGCGAGCCGTATCTTCCGAGGATCGCCGCTACCGACATCCTACTCGAACTCACCCGAACGGCTAACTGCTAACTGCTAACTGCTAACTGCTAACTGCTAACTGCTAACTAAAAATTATAAGCAACCGAGCTAACCCCGCCCCGATTAATTTAGCTCTCTTCGCCGGCCAATAGTCTTTGAATGTTACTTTTATGCCGCCACAACAATAACACCGTCATCAAGACACAAGCCCCGACAAGGCCAGGGCTTTCGACGATATACCAGGCATAAGCGGAAGATAAGCTTGAAGCGATTAACGCCGATAAAGACGAAATCTTAGAAATTTTATAAATCAGTAGCCAAGTTGCAATGACTGCGAAGCCCAACCCCCAGGAAAAACCTAGTAATACACCGACCGATGTCGCGACCCCTTTACCGCCTTTGAATCCAAAAAAAACCGGATACAAATGCCCAAGAAAAGCCGCCAAACCGATCAAGGCCAACACATCGACAGGCATCCCTATCATTTTTGCCAAATACACAGGCAATAGGCCTTTCAACATATCACCTAACAACGTGATGCCGGCCGCTTTTTTTCCGCCAATTCTCATCACATTTGTCGCTCCTGGATTTCCGGACCCCTGCCCACGAGGATCCGGTAAACCCATCATTCGACAAACAATAATCGCACTAGAAACCGAACCTGCCAAATACGCGATCAGAACAAACAACCCTTCAAGCATCATTTCCCCTTAGTCAACATAGAACTGTATTTCTCCAATATTCAATAAATTTGGTGATATTTTCGGCTAATTGCTATAAATTTGCCTTATATCATCCTTATAATGATGGAAATATTTAAACAATAGCTATTTTTCATCGATAATAACTCAACGACA